>JAGKSZ010000128.1 GCA_018991295.1 Porphyrobacter sp.
AAGTTGGGGGGGGGGGGGGGGGGGTCCGGGGCCCACCCCCCCAGGTTGTCGGGGGGGGGGGGGGGGGGGGCGGCGGCGCCGGCGGGGGCGGGGGGGGGGGGCGGGGAAATTTCCCGCCGCCGCGCCCGCCGACGCCGATGCCGCCGCGCCGCCCGAGCCCGAGGCGGGCGAGGTGCTGTTCGCGATGAGCCCGCAGCGGCTCGTCACCTTCGGCCCGTTCGAGTTCTCGCTCGCGGTCTTCGCGGGGCTGCTGGGCCTGCTGCAATATGCCGACACCTTCTTCTCCTTCTCCGTGTGGGATGCGCGGGTGTGGGCCGATCTGCTCTCCGAACAGAGCACGTGGATCTCGCGGCTCGGGCCGATGGCGCAGGTGGTGGGGGCGGTCGCGGGTCTCGCCACGCTGATCCTGCTCGGCCTCGCCACCGGCCTCGCGCGCACGCTGTCGCGCGAGTGGGGCTTCGTGCTCGAGCGCACCGCGCGCGGCTTCCGGCGGCGGCGCGGGCTCTTCACCCGCACCGACGTGGTGATGCCGGTCCACCGGGTGCAGGCGCTCGAGATCGGCACGGGGCTGGTGCGCTACCGCTTCGGCTGGCGTTCGCTGAGCTTCGTCAGCCTCGCGCAGGACAACGAGAGCAGCAGCCACGATGTCGCCCCCTTCGCGCAGCTCGCCGAGATCGCGCCCATCGCCGCCGCCGCCGGCTTCCGCCTGCCGGACGACGCGACCGCGTGGCAGCGCTCCAGCAAGGCCTACCGCACCGACAGGGCGATCGAGGGAGCGCTGGTGTTCCTGGCGATTGCGATCGGCCTCGCGATCTTCGCGCCGCTCGGCTGGTTCCTGATCCCGATCGGGGCGGCGTTGTTCGCTGCGGCGCTCAACCTCTATGCCTGGGAGTTCCGTCGCCACGCCATCGACGCCGATCAGGTCTATGCGGTGAGCGGGCTGTTCGCGCCGCAGAGCCAGATCGCCAAGCGGCTGAAGCTCCATTCGGTCGAGATCGCGCAGGGGCCGATCGCGCGGCTGCGCGGCTATGCGACGCTCCACCTCGGGCTGGCGGGCGGCACCTTCGCCATCGCGGGCCTGCCGCTGGCCCGGGCGCGCGAACTGCGCGCGCGCATCCTCGAGACCATCGCCGCGACCGATTTCTCGCGATTGGAGGCCCGCGCGCAGGCTCTACCCGGTCAGGCGCGCAGCGAGGCCCAGCCCGGGTTCTCGTCGAACTTCGCCGCGACATAGGAGCAATCGGGGCGCACCCTGAAACCCTGCCGCCCGGCATCCTCGACCAGCCGCTCCACCACCGCCGCCGCGACGCCGCGCCCGCCGATCGCCTGCGGCACGATGGTGTGGGTCGCGATCCGCACCTCGCTGCCGCCGCTCTCGCCGCCCGGCTCCCATTCGAGATAGCCCTGCTCGCTCGCGCCCTCGACCCGCGCGACATAGCGTCCGCCCGCGCCCTGCACGTGGTGGGTGATGGTGAGGTTGGTCGCTCGATCGTTCACGTCTACGCTGCTCCGGCTTGCCACACCCGATTGTGCGGCTAGAGGGCGTTTTCGATGACCACGCCCAGGCCCTTCCTGTCCGACAACGCCGCCGCCGTCCACCCCCGCGTCTGGGAGGCGATGCGCGCAGCCGACGAACCGGACAATCCATACGACGGGGACGCGCTCTCGCGCGAACTCGACGCGCGCTTCACCGCGCTGTTCGGCCGCGAATGCGCCGCGCTGTGGGTGGCCAGCGGGACGGCGGCGAACTGCCTCGCGCTCGGCACGATGGTAGCACCCCATGGAGCGGTGGTGTGCCACCGCGAGGCGCATATCGAGGTCGACGAGGGCGGGGCGCCGGGCTTCTTCCTCCACGGCGCGAAGCTGATGCTGGCAGAGGGCGAGGGCGCGAAGCTGACGCCGGAGGGCATCGCGGCGTTGATCGACCCCATCCGCGACGACGTCCACCAGGTCCAGCCCCACGCCATCGCCATCACGCAGGCGAGCGAATACGGGCGCAGCTATCAGCCTGCCGAACTGGCGGCGCTCGGCGCCTTCGCGCGAAGCCGCAGGCTCGGGCTCCACATGGACGGCGCGCGCTTCGCCAATGCCGCGGCCTTCCTCGGCGGCTCGGCGGCAGAGGCGGCGCGCGCGGCGAGCGGGTCGGTCGATAGCCTCGCCTTCGGCTTCATCAAGAACGGCGGCATGGGGGCGGAGGCCGTGGTGCTGTTCCACCCCGACGCCCCGCCGCAGGTGCGCTACCGCCGCAAGCGCGCAGGCCACCTGCAATGCAAGGGCCGCTATCTTGCCGCGCAGATCATTGCGATGCTCGACGGCGGGTTGTGGCTCGCCAATGCTGCCCATGCCAATGCTGCCGCGCAGGAAGTGGCCGCTGGTTGCGCAGACCGCTTGCTCCATCCGGTCGAAGCCAACGAGCTGTTCGTGCGCCTGACCGCCGCCGAACGCGAGGCACTGCGGGCGCAAGGCTTTGCCTTCTACGACTGGGGCGCCGAATCCGCCCGGTTCGTGACCGCGTGGAACACGAGGGCAGAAGATGCCGCCGCGCTCGGCAAGGCGATTGCCGCCCTGTGACCACCCCTGCCGCACCCTCCATGCTCAGCCCTCGGGTGCTGATCCCCTTCATGCTGACCGGCACGATCTGGGGTTCGACGTGGTTCGTCATCACCGGGCAGATCGCCGATGTGCCGGCCGCCTGGGGCGTGTTCTACCGCTTCATGCTGGCGACGCCCGCGCTGTTCGCGCTGGCGGTGGTGATGGGCAACCGCCTGAAGCTGAACCGGGCGGAGCACCGGCTCGCGCTCGGTGTCGGGATTGCGCAGTTTTCGGGCAATTTCCTGTTCGTCTATCATTCCGAACAGCACATTACCTCCGGCATCGTCGCGGTGATGTTCGCGCTGCTGATGGTGCCCAATGCGCTGTTTGCGCGGATGTTCATCGGGGAACGGGTGCAGGGCGGATTTATCGGGGGGAGCCTTGTCGCCATCGCGGGCGTGGCGCTGCTGCTGGTCCATGAATGGAATGCCGCGCCGCTGGGCGGTGACGTTGGCCTTGGCATCGTTCTGGCGGTGGGCGGGATGCTGGCCGCTTCGATCGCGAATGTGGTGCAGGCCAATCCCACCGGCAGGGGCGTGCCGATGGTCAGCCTGCTGGCCTGGGCGATGCTCTATGGCACGGGTTTTGACCTCGCCTATGCCTTTGCCACCGAAGGCGCGCCGGTTGTGCCGGGCGGGTGGCAGTTCTGGGCGGGAACGGCCTATCTTGCGATCATCGGATCGGTGGTGACCTTCCCGCTGCACTACAATCTGGTGCGCGAGATCGGGGCGGGGAAGACTGCCTATAACGGCATCGTCACCGTGTGCGTGGCGATGCTGCTTTCAACCCTGTTCGAGGGCTTCGTGTGGGACGCGCTGTCAGCCGGAGGCATGGCGCTGGCGCTGCTGGGCATGGGGCTGGCGCTCAGATCAAAGCAGGCGAAATAGCGCGCCGATCCGGCCCGCAGGGCCGCAAGGGCGACTGCCCGTCGCGCCTTATGGCGCGGACATGCCCGCCGGCGCTTGAGGCGCAAACAACGCCGCTAGCCCTTCAACATAGGTCGGATAGGCGGGCGACCAGCCCAGCACCCGCTTGGCCTTGCCGTTGGCGACGCGGCGGTTCTCCATATAGAAGCCGCGCGCCATCTCTGACAGGTTCGCTTGCTCCAGCGTTTCCAGCGGCGGCAGCGGCAGGCCGAGCAACCGGCAGGCGTGTTCGGTCACCGCATTGCCCCAGCACGGGTAATCATCCCCAAGGTTGTAGGCTCCCGGCGGTGCATTCTGC
>JAGKSZ010000129.1 GCA_018991295.1 Porphyrobacter sp.
GGCGCTTGAAGATGCCGATGGCCTGGCGGTCGGCCTGCTCCCAGCGCAGATCAAGGCCGGAGTTCGACGCCCCCCCACCCGGCTGGTGGCAATGGGCGCAGTTCACATCGAGATAGGCGCGGGCGAGCGGCGCGGCGGGACCCTTGTCGGAATGGCCCGCCCACACCGGCATGGTCGCCCCGCCCGGCGGCAGGCGATCGAGCGCACCGGCCTTCACCATATCGCCCAGCCACCTGACCGAAAGATTGCGCGCCTTGGGGCCGATCGGGATCACCGCGCCATCCTTGGAATGGCAGGTCTTGCACTGGTTCTTGTTGGGGATGGCATAGGAGATCGCCTCGCCCGCAGGCGTCACCAGATCAACGCGCCCGCCCGCCAGCGCCAGCGTCGCATCGGTCTGATCGGCATTCCAGCGATAGGGCAGCGCGACCCAGCCATCGGCGCGGTGGAGCAGCACGCGGGTTTCGATCAACCGGCGCGCCTCGCCCTCGCCAAAGGCAAAGGTCTTGATGATCGCGCTGCCTACCGGAAATTGCAGCAGGCCCTCTGCGTCCGCCGTGAGCCGCGTGCCCTGGGGCAGGTAGATGAAGCGCAGCTTGTCCGCCCCATCCGACCACAGGGGCGTGTTGAGAGCATAGGGAAAGACCTGAGGGATCGGCTGCTGCCCGCGCATATCGGCAAAGAAGCGGAAGTCGGAAAGCTGGCGCGGCATCCCATCGGTGGTGACCGCGGCATCGTTCACCTGCACCACCGGCAGTCCGCTGGCGAGGCCGCCAGCCGCTACCGAGAGCGCCAGCGCCCCTGCCGCCAGCCCGAGAAGACGCGTATGGAGGCTCACTTCAGCCGCGCCTCCAGTTCAGCAGGCGCACCGACCTTGGGGAACTCCCAGCTTTCCAGCGGCGTCAGATCGAGCGGGCCGGGCTGCGCTTCGGCCATGCTCTGACCGGGCCTGGAAAGGTTGAGGCTCCACCCTGTCACGCCTTCGGCAATCCTGAGGCCATTGTCATCCTCGACAATCCCATCCCACAGCACCGGGGGCAGCGCGCCGCCGAAAGCTTCGAGCAGCGCCTCCTTGCCATCAAGCTGCGGATCATCCCCGCCGCGCCCGAAGGCGTTGGGGCCGATAATGACGTTGCGGGCATAGGGATTGTAGCGCGCATCATCGAAGGGCTGCATATATGATATGACCATGACGTGGGCAGTGGCGTTGCCTTCCAGCGCGTTGTCTTCGATCAGCACGCCATCATTGGCCATGACCAGAATCCCCGTGCCGCGCCGCACGCTGGCGACGATATTGCCGGGCGGCGCGAAATTGGGGGTGTCATTATCCTTCACCACATTGCGGCGCATGATCACATTGCCGCCACCCATCACCGGCAGGCCGGGCAGATCGAACACCAGAAGGCCGCCGGTGTTGTGGGTGGCGATATTCTCGGTAACGAGCGCGCGCCGGCTGTTCTCGATCTCGATGCCCGCCACGTTGTATTCAACAAGGTTGCCGCGCACGGTGATATCGCGGCTCTGGCCCACGTAAATCCCGGCGTCCGACGCGCCGACCACCTTGGATCGCTGCACCAGCACGCCCACGCTTTCGACCGGGTAGATGCCATAGGCGCCGTTGGTGGCCTTGGGCCCGCCGGTCCATTCCACCCGGACGCTGTCATAGATGATCATGTCCGCGCCCTTGGACTTGATCCCGTCACCCTTGGGGTTTTCGATGCCGAAACCGCGCAGGGTGACATTGTCGGAGGTGACCAGCAGGCCTTCGCCTGCGCCTTGTTGTCCGGTGAAATCGAGGATCGACTTGTCCATCCCGGCGCCCTGAACCGTAACACCATCGACATCGAGACTGAGGCCATCGGTAAGAATGAAGCGCCCTTCGCCCAGTTCGATCACATCGCCCGGCGCGGCGAGGATCAGCGCCTCCTGCAAGCGCGTGCCCGCCCCCTCGCCTGCTTCGATGCGGTGGGTTTCAGCGGCAAGCGGCGCGGCCGAGGCCAAGAGCGCGGCAGCCAGAACCAGTCTGTTCATAAAGTTCTCCCTCTCCGCTGCGCAGTGTGGCGCATCGGGGGGAGGAAAGGCAAGCGCCTCAAGCAGCGCAGCGATAGGCGAACTAGAAACACCTCAAGCAGCGCAGCGATAGGAGGGCAAGAAACCTCAGCCGATCCCGACCGCGCACAGGCCAGCCGAGGTGGTCAGCACCGCCACCGCCTCGCCATCGCCCACCCGGCGCAGGCGCTTGACGAGTTCCCCCAGGCCATAGCCTTCCTCAGGCTCGCCTTCGAGCGGGGCCATGCCTTGCCGCAGCTTCCACAATTGGCCAATCGAGAGGCGCTTGACCATGCGCTGCGCCATGCATTCTGCGCGCTTTTCACCGATGCCGGATTCCACCAGCGCGCCCTTGACCTGCATTGCCACAAGCGGGTTGGCGAGGCCGCTGAACAGCGCCCCCGCCCCCAAAGCGATCATCAGCACAAGGCCAATCAGCAGCTTCTTCATGTGTTGAAACCCGATCAGTCCAGCGACTTGACGATTTCCTCAACCATCTTCTTCGCATCCGCGAGGAGCATGACGGTCTGGTTCATGTAGAACACATCATTATCGACCCCGGCATAGCCGACACCGCCCATCGAACGCTTGATGAAGAACACCTGCTTGGCCTTGTCGACATCGAACACCGGCATCCCGTAGATGGGCGATGATTTGTCGGTCTTGGCCGCAGGGTTCACCACGTCGTTCGCGCCGATGATGAAGGCAACGTCGCACTGGGCGAATTCGGAGTTGATGTCTTCAAGCTCGAAGACTTCATCATAAGGCACGCTGGCTTCGGCCAGCAGCACGTTCATGTGCCCCGGCATGCGGCCTGCGACGGGGTGGATGGCATACTTCACCTCCACGCCCTTCTCCTTGAGCTTGTCGCCCATTTCGCGCAGCGCGTGCTGGGCCTGTGCCACCGCCATCCCGTAGCCGGGGATGATGATGACCTTTTCGGCCTGTTCGAGCATATAGGCGGCATCTTCCGCGCTGCCCTGCTTGTAGGGCCGCTGTTCGCGCGCGCCGCCCGCACCGCCGCCCGCGCCTGCGTCGGCACCAAAGCCGCCCGCGATCACGGAAATGAAGCTGCGGTTCATCGCGCGGCACATGATGTAGCTAAGGATCGCGCCGGACGAGCCCACCAGCGCGCCGGTGATGATCATCGCCGAGTTGCCGAGCGTGAAGCCCATCGCCGCTGCCGCCCAGCCCGAATAGCTGTTCAGCATCGAGACGACCACCGGCATGTCCGCGCCGCCGATCGGGATGATCAGCAGGAAGCCGATGGCAAAGGCAAGGATCGTGACCGCAATCACCATCCAGCCCTCACCCGCGCCGCCCTGCGGTGAGACGGTGTAGAGCCCGATCAGCGCCAGAATCGCGCCCAGCGTGCCGAGATTGATGATGTGCCGTCCCGGCAGCATGATCGGAGAACCGCTCATCCGGCCCGAAAGCTTGAGGAACGCAATCACGCTGCCCGAGAAGGTGATCGCCCCGATGGCAATGCCAAGGCCCAGTTCGACGCGGCTGACCGCGTTGATCTGCCCCAGCGCATCGGTAATCCCGAAGGCGGCCGGGTTGAGCCATGCGGCAAGGCCCACCACCACGGCGGCAAGGCCGACGAGGCTGTGGAAGCCCGCCACCAGTTCGGGCATCGCGGTCATGGCGATGCGCCGCGCAATGGTCACGCCGAGGATTGCGCCGATGGCAATCGCAATGCCGATCTCGATGAGATTGGTGCCGTGCATTATCAGCGTCGTCACCACGGCAATCGCCATGCCGATCATACCGTTGCGATTGCCCGAACGCGAGGTCGCCGGGCTCGAAAGGCCCCGCAGCGCAAGGATGAAGAACACGCCGGCCACAAGATAGGCGAGCATCGCCCAGGCCGGGGTTCCAGCGCCGTGTTCAGCGCCTGCTGAAAGGAGGGAGAAGGTCATGACTTACTTCTCCTTCTTCTTGTACATCGCCAGCATCCGCTCGGTCACGGCAAAGCCGCCGAAAATGTTGATGCTCGCCATCACCACCCCTGCCAGCGCGAGATATTTGGCGACCGGGTTCTCGGCTTCGGCAGCCGCAATCAGCGCACCGACGATAATGACGGACGAGATCGCATTGGTCACCGCCATCAGCGGGGTGTGCAGCGCCGGGGTCACCGACCAGACAACGTAATAGCCCACGAAGCAGGCCAGCACGAAGATGCTGAGAATTGAAATGAAGTCCATGGATCAGGCCCCCTGAAGCCGTTCGTTGACGACCTTCCCGCCCTGCGTGAGCCGGATCGCATTGCCGATTTCCTCGTCGAGCACGGGCTTGCCGCTCTCCTTGTCCCAGAAGGCGCTGAGGAAGTTGTAGTGGTTGCGCGCAAACAGCGCCGAGGCGTCGGCGGGAAGGTGCGCGGGCGTGTTCGCATAGCCGATGATCGAGACGCCGTGCTTCACGACCACCTCATCCGGTTTCGAGCCTTCCACGTTCCCGCCCTGCGCCACCGCAAGGTCGAAGATCACGCTGCCCGGCTTCATCGTGGCGATCTGCGCGTCGGTGATGAGGCGCGGGGCGGCGCGGCCCGGGATCAGCGCGGTGGTGATGACGATATCCTGCTTGGCGATGTGGCCGGACACCAGTTCGGCCTGCGCCTTCTGGTATTCCTCGCTCATTTCGGTGGCATAGCCGCCCGAGCCTTCGCCTTCGATGCCGGCGACATTCTCGACGAAGATCGCCTTGGCGCCCAATGACTGGATCTGTTCCTTGGTAGCCGAGCGCACGTCCGTGGCCGAAACCTGCGCGCCCAGCCGGCGCGCCGTGGCAATCGCCTGAAGGCCCGCCACGCCCACGCCCATGATGAACACCCGCGCCGCCTGCACCGTGCCGGCCGCCGTCATCATCATCGGGAAAGCACGGCCATAGGCGTCCGCCGCCGCCAGCACGGCCTTGTATCCGGCAAGGTTCGATTGCGAGGACAGGACGTCCATGCTTTGTGCGCGGGTGATGCGCGGCATGAACTCCATGCTCAGCGCCTCGAACCCGGCGGCGGCATAGGCATCGACACGCTCGCGCGCGCCGAAGGGATCGAACAGCGCCGCCACCCATGCACCGGGCTTTGCCCCCGTCAGGAGCGCCACATCGGGCGCCTGGATGCCGAGCACAATGTCGGCATCCTTCACCGTTGCCGCCGCATCGCCGAGGCTGGCGCCTGCTTCGGCATAGGCCGCATCAGTGATCGAGGCGATCACCCCCGCGCCCGTCTCAACCGCAACCGTGCAGCCCAGAGCGGCAAACTTCTTCACCGTTTCCGGCGTGGCGGCGACGCGCGTCTCGCCCGAGGCGCGCTCCTTCAGGATGGCGATTTTCACGGACGCGGGCGCTTAGCTGGCGATCGCGACGACAACAGCGAACGCAATCAGCGCAATCGCCGGAACGGCCCATTTCAGCGTGGCCATGAAGCCGCTGTAGGTGGCCGTGGCCTTTTCCATGTCGTGAACACTCATGATGTCTCTTCCCCTTGGGCGCCTAACGCTCGGGCGAGCGAATGGTTGCCGGACGGTTGACGAAAAATCGGGCCGGATGGCCCATGCACGCTCCCGTATCGGAGCAGGGCGGCTATCTCAAGTCACCTTTAGTGAGAGGCACGCTGCCACCCCCAGCCTTCAAACCTGTCCCGCCCCGGTACAGCCTTAATCACGTTTTTACCTCCTCGCCTTATTCCCGTGGGGTGAAGTCTGATCCGGGGCCTTTGTCCGGACCAGCAAGGGAGCCGAACGGCAGAACTGATGGCGGAAATGGATTGCCTCCCCCAGGCGCAGGAAGATGCGCGAATCGTGATGCTGATCGATGATGAGCCTGCACAAAGCCGCCTCATCACCGCCATTGCCGCGCGCGATGGCTGGCGCACCATCGTCGCCCCGGACGCGGAAACCGCAATCGCCATGCTTGGCACGCGCGAGGGGATGCAGCTGTCTGCGATCCTGCTCGATCAATGGGTGCCGGGCGATGATGCCTGCGCGCTGATTGCCGAGCTGAAATCGCGCCGCCCCGCCCTGCCGATCCTGATGCTCACCACCAGCGCCTCGCCGCTGCTGGCGGTCGAAGCGATGCGCGCGGGTGCTTCGGATTACCTCGTCAAGCCCGTCAGCCCCGATCGGCTGATGGAGGCGCTGCGCAGCGTTACCACCCGCGTCGCCCAGCGCGATGAACTGGCGCCGCTGACCGAAAAGATGTCGGCCAGCCTCGATTTCGATGCGATGATCGGCACCGCGCCGTCTTTCCGCACCGCGCTGGCGCAGGCCGCCAAGGCCGCGCGCGGGCATGGCCATGTGCTGATCGAAGGCGAAAGCGGCACCGGCAAGGAAATGCTGATGCGCGCCATGCACGGCGCTTCCCCGCGCGCCAAGGAAAGCTTGCGGATCATCAACCTTGCCTCTGTCCCGCCCGGATCGATCGATTCGGTGCTGTTCGGCCATGAACCCGGCAGCTTCCCCGGCGCATTCGATCGCCAGATCGGCGCCTTCCAGCATTGCGACAACGGCACGCTGATCCTTGACGAGATCGACCGGCTCACCCCCGCGCTCCAGCAACGTCTGGCCGAGGCGCTGGAGACCGGCATCATCCGCCCCGTGGGGGCCAGCTACGGCTTCCGCGTCGATGTGCGC
The DNA here is from genome assembly GCA_018991295.1 of Porphyrobacter sp. Lineage (GTDB taxonomy): Bacteria > Pseudomonadota > Alphaproteobacteria > Sphingomonadales > Sphingomonadaceae > Erythrobacter. The sequence continues at coordinate 6,681 of JAGKSZ010000129.1, forward strand.
CTGCTGGTGACCAGCAATGTCGGGCTCGACCGGATGGTGGCAGCCGGACAGTTCGATGCCGGCCTTGCCGCCCGCCTTGGTGCGACCCGCATCGTGCTGCCGCCCTTGCGTGAACGCACCGGGGACATCCCCGCCCTCACCCGCCACTTCCTTGCCCGCATCGGTGAACAGCCGGGGCTCAACCACCTGTCCGTTTCCGACAGCGCGCTGGCGCTGCTGGCCGCCTATGACTGGCCGGGCAATGTCCGC
>JAGKSZ010000130.1 GCA_018991295.1 Porphyrobacter sp.
AGCCGAAGACGGGCAGGTGGCGGATCACGTTCACGCCGGGGGTGTCGATCGGCATCAGCACCATCGATTGCTGGGCGTGGCGCTGGGCGGCAAAATCGGTCTTGCCCATCACGATCGCGACCTTGCAGCGCGGATCGCCAAGGCCCGACGACCACCACTTGCGCCCGTTGATCACGTAATGATCGCCGTCACGCTCGATCCGGGTTTCGATGTTGGTGGCGTCCGAAGATGCGGTGTAAGGCTCGGTCATGAGGAAGGCGGAGCGGATTTCGCCGTTCATCAGCGGGCGGAGCCATTCTTCCTTCTGTTCGCGGGTGCCGTAGCGGTGGAAGACTTCCATGTTGCCGGTATCGGGCGCCGAGCAGTTGAACACCTCGCTCGCCCAGCCGATGCGGCCCATCTCCTCGGCGCACAGGGCATATTCGAGATTGGTGAGGCCGGGGCCTTCGAACTCGAAGGTGTCGTCGACATGGTGGTGGCTGTCGTTGCGCGGCGGCATGAAGAGGTTCCAGAGCCCCTCGGCCTTGGCCTTGGCCTTCATCTCCTCGATGATCGGGATCACCTTCCAGCGCTCGCCCTCGTGCTCCTGCCGGAGATAGGTCGCGTGGTTGGGGCGGATGTTCGCCTCGATGAAATTGCGCACGCGGTCGCGCCAATAGGCCTGCCGCTCGGTGGGCTCGAAATCCATGGGGAGTTCCTCTCTCTCGCCCTTAATCGAAACCGAATCTGCGATTACCGTGGCAGACCATCGCGAGCGCGCCAAGCCTTCATTTGGGGCCGAGCGGCGCGGGTTCGCGGGCAGGGCCGGGGGCGTTTTCTCCTGCCGCTACGTCATGGCGGCGGGCGCTGGCACGGCGTGCGGCGAGGCGATTGACGCGCGCCTCGTGCTCGGCGCGGCTGATCGGGAAGCGGGCGAGCCACCACGCGGCGACCAGCGCCAGCACCAGCGCCGCGCCCGCCAAAGCCCAGCACCAGCCGCGCCAGCACATCGCTGCTCACGTCACCGGGCGCGGCATTGGCGGGCAATTGCGAGAAGGCGATGATCTGCCCGGTCATGAAAATGCCCAGCCCCGTGGCGCATTTCTGGATCAGCCAGTTGCCCGAATAGAAGGCGGCTTCCGCCCGGCGATGGGTGCGCTCCTCGAAGGCCTCGACGATCTCCGCGATCATCGAGGTCGCAGACACCATCGAGACGACGCCGAGCGTGTTGCCCATCAGCAGGAAGGCGAAGAAGCTGAGGGTCGAGGCGTAACTGCCCGGCTCCGGCCAGGTCCCGAGCAGGAACAGCCCGTAAGGCACGAGGCCGGTGAGGGCCGCGCCGAGCGCCGCGCCCGCCGCCGTCGGCGCCTTGCCGAAGCGGCGGTGCAGCGGGCCGATCACCACGAACATCGCCGCCACCGATACGAACAGCATCAGCGGATAAAGCACCAGCTGTTCGCGGGTCAGCTGCCACACGAACAGGTTGAGATAATTCGATATCGAGAAGATCAGCCCCTGATTGACATAGGCCGCCACCGCCCCTGCGGCGAGGATCAGGAATGATCTTTCGGAAAAAGCCTCGATGATCTCGGCAAAGGCGACCTTGAACGAAAAGGGCGGCGGTTTGTGATCGGGCAGCCGCGCCAGCAGGCGGTGCTGGCCCGCTGCCGATCCGATCACCGATACCGCCATCAGCACCGCGCCAAAGATGCCGAAGGCGAAATAGCCTTCGCGGGCCAGCATGCCCTCGGCCCCCGGAATGAACACCGTGTAGGCCAGTACCATCATGCCCAGCCCGCCCATCCACGCCGCCAGCGCGCGGTAGCGGAACAAGGTGGTGCGTTCGTCATAATCGCGGGTGATTTCCGGCACGAGGCTGATCGAAGGCACTTCGCAGGCCGACAGCAGCAGCCGCACCACGATGGCGATGCCGACCAGCGCGAAAAAGCTCGGCTCGGCGCCCGCAGGCGGGCTCCACAGCAGCGCCCATGCAAAGGCCAGCGGGATGGGCGCTGCATAAAGCCATGGCAGGCGGCGGCCCCATGCGGTGTAGGTGCGATCGGACAGATTGCCGATCAGCGGATCGACCAGCGCATCCACGAAGAGCGCGATCAGCAGCGCCAGGCTGACCAGCCCGGCATCCATGCCGAGCACCTGATTGTAATAGATCAGCAGGAAGAACGAAAAGCCGTTGTCCTTGACCCCGAAAGCGACCGCGCCGGCCCCGTGGATCACCCGCAGCCGCAGCGGCAGCGCCGCCGGTTCAGGCACGCGCGAGCCTGTCACGAGGCCAGGCCCCACGCGCCCGCCGCCAGACCTGTTCCGGTCACACTCTCTCTCCCTTTTCGGTTTCGAACCTAGACCGATTGCGCCATCCGTCAACGCCCGCACGCCTTACGCTACGGCATGGGGGCCCATGCGAAGGACGCTTGCAGGCCTGCGCGAAACGACGCTAACGTAAGCGTCAAGTAAGAGACGAGAGAGGAGAATCGGTCATGGCCGATCTGGAAACATTCCGCATGGAAACCCGCGCCTGGCTTGAAGCCAATTGCCCGCCCGAAATGCGTGAACCCGTGCGCGGCGAGGACGACATTTACTGGGGCGGCCGCCGCGCGACCTTCAAGAATGACGCGCAAAAGGCGTGGCTCGAAGCCTGCGTGGCGAAGGGCTACACCGTGCCGATGTGGCCCAAGGCCTATGGCGGGGCGGGGGTTTCTGCGCCGGAAGCCAAGGTGCTGCGCGAGGAAAGGGGCCGCATCAATGCCCGCCCGCCGCTGTCGTCGTTCGGCATCTGGATGCTTGGCCCGGCGCTGCTGCATTTCGGCACCGAAGGCCAGAAGCAGCGGTTCCTGAATGAAATCGCGCGCGGCGAAATCCGCTGGTGTCAGGGGTATTCGGAACCGGGTTCGGGCTCGGACCTCGTTTCCTTGCAGACCTTTGGCGAGGATGGCGGCGATCACTGGACCGTCAACGGCCAGAAAATCTGGACGTCCTACGCCGATCACGCCGACTGGATCTTCTGCCTCGTCCGCACCGACAAGGAGAACAAGTATGGCGGCATCACCTTCATGCTGTTCGACATGGCAACAGATGGCGTCACCACCAAGCCGATCAAGCTGATCAGCGGCTCATCGCCCTTTTGCGAGACCTTCTTCGACAATGTGAAGGTGCCCAAGTCCTATGGCGATGATTGCCCGGCCTATGTGGGCACCATCAACCGCGGCTGGGATGTGGCCAAGTATCTGCTCGGCCACGAACGCGAGATGATCTCGGGCGCGGATGGCGGCGAGCGGGCGGCGGCGATCGGCGCGATGATGAAGCGCCATGCGGCAAAGCTCGGCGACGAGCTTGATCCGGTGCTGCGCGCCGAGCTTGCCAATTTCGATGTCGATGCGCTGGCCTATGCGGCGATGGGCGAGAAGTTCCTCGATGAAATCAAGGTCGGCAAGGCGCACCCCGCGCAGCCCAACATGATGAAATACGCCGGGACCGAACTGAACAAGCGCCGCCACGAACTGATGATGGCGGTCGGCGGCTCACGCTCTCTCGAATGGGAAAGCGAGGCGACCGAACACGGCAAGCCCGCCAAGAACTGGCTGCGCACCAAGGCGAACTCGATCGAGGGCGGGACGAGCGAAGTGATGCTCAACGTCATCGCCAAGCGCATCCTCGACCTGCCGGGGGCTTGATTTAGAACGAAAACCACCCCGTCCCGGGCCTGACCCGGGA
>JAGKSZ010000131.1 GCA_018991295.1 Porphyrobacter sp.
CCCGCCCGCCCCGCCGGCGGGGCGGGGGGGGCATCGGGGGCCATCAGCCCCCGGCCTTCGCCCGCCAGCGTCACCGTGGTGCGGCCATTGGGGTGCCATTCGGCCGGGCGGCGCATCCGGATCGTGACCGCTTCGCCCGGCTGTTTGGGCCAGATGATCATGCGCATGGTCCCATCGGGAAAACGGGTGCGCGCAGCAGCAAGGATCGCGGGCCAATCGGGCGCGGCAAGGGTGGTCGGTGCGGGGGGCTTGGCCTGCCATGCAGTGACTTCGGCCGCCGGAGAAAGCGGGGCCAGCACCGCCTGCGCGAGCGGCTTCAGCACCATCAGCGCGCCCGTGGCTGCGGCGAGCAGGATCGGCAGCGCGAGCACCACGCCGATATCGCGGTGGTGGCGGATGATCGCAGAACGCGTCAGCCGTGCGGGGATTGCCCTCAGCTTGAAAGTCCGCCGCGTCGGCCACCACAGGATCACCCCCGTGACGCAGAACAGGATCGCCGCCAGCCCCAGCCAGCCCGAAATCACCTCGCCCGTGCCGCCCATCAGCAGGTGGTGGTGGAGATCGAACAGCAAGGTTTCGGGCCGGTCCCACACGCTCTGCCAGCGCGCCAGCAGCGTGCCGTCATGCGCCAGATAGGCCCCGCCAGCGCCCTTGCCAAATCCCGCCTGTGCGACACCGAATTCGGCCGAGGGGAGCGTCACGTAACTGGCCCCCAGCGTTTCGGCCTTCGCGATGATCGCTGCGACTTCCTCCGGCGCAGGTGCGCGGGGTGTCTGTGCGACGCCCGCCCACCACGGCTTCCACAGCAGCGCCGCGCCGGTCAGGCCCAGCACCGCCAGCCCAAGGCCGACAAGGCCCCCGAGCCAGCGGTGGGCGAGGACAAGCGCCTGCCGCATCAGAAATTCGCCAGCCAGCCGAGCGTCACGCTGCGCCCGCGTCCGGCGAAGAAGCGCAGGTTATCGGCGGGGCGCTGCGTATCGGAATTATAGTCGATATACTGGCGGTCCAGCAGGTTCTGCGCTGCGAGGGTAAAGCTGCCGACATTGGTCGCCACCGTCACCGAGCCATCAAGCAGGTGGTAGCCTTCGAAATCATTGCGCGGATCGCCGCCCTCGAACCGGCGCGAAAAATGGGTGCGCGATTGCAGGCGCAGGGAAAGCGGCCCGGTGGTGTAATCGGCCGACAGGTTGAGCCGGTCCGGGCCGATATTGGCCCCGTCCAGATCAGCATTGACGATCCCATCGCCATTGGTGTCGACCCGCCCGTTGAGATGCGCATAGCCGATGCCAAGCCTGAGGCCGGGCACCGGGGTCTGGGTCACAAGGTTCAGCTCCAGCCCCTGAATTTCGATGCGCTGGCGCTGCACTTCGAACACATCGCCCACCAGCACCAGCAATTGGCCCCGGTCGCTGTCCGACCAGTAATAGGTCGCGCTTGCCTCGATGGGGCCGCGGTTGACCTCGACCCCGATCTCGCGGTTGTCAGCCACCACCGGGGCGATATCGAGGAAGCGGTCAAGGTCCACCCCCGGCGTGCGGATCGCGCGGGTGATGCGGCCCACATCGGGCACGGTATAGCCCTGCGCGTAGCTGGCATAGGCGCGCAGGCCCGGCGCAGGCTCGATCACGATCCCGCCATTGGGCAGCACCCTATCAAAGCTGGGCGAGCCGCCGCCCACCTGTTGCGGCCCGTAGAACCACAGGGTCTGATAATCGTCGATGGCGATTTCGACATTCTCCCAGCGCACCCCGCCTGCCAGCCGCACCTTGCCATCCCACAGCGCAAGGTTGGCTTGGCCGAAGGGCGCTATGGAGCGGTAGTCGGTCGGCGGCACCCAGGCACGGCCCGTCTGGGCGAGCACCTGCACGGTGTGATCGTTGAGCAGGTCGACGCCCGCCACGACGTTCAGAGGGCCAAAGCCGCGTTCCCAACTGGCGTTCACACCCCACTTGCGGCTGATGTTCTGCGATTGGTCAAACAGCGTGCCCACAGGCGCAATCGCCGGGTCCTGAAAATCGGCAAAAGTCCCGCCGCCATAGATATCGGCGGTGCGGGTCCAGAAGCCGCGCACGCGCAAGCTCCCGCCCGCCCGATCATCGGCGGGGAGGGGGAGGGCGAGGCTTTCCGCAAGGTTCTCGGGCGCGTCGCCGGGGACGATGCCGGCTGTGGCAGTGGAGGGCAGGCCGGTCAGGCGGTTGCCATTGACCGCGATCAGATCGCCGTCACCCTGAAGGTGGAAGCGTTGCCCCATCGCCTCGATCCGCACGCCGCCGCCCAGTTCCACACCGGCCTTGGCAAAGAAGCTGAGGCTGTCTGAATCCATCAGATCGCCCTGCGTGCCATCGGGCGCGATGCGGCGCTGCTGGCCATCGCGGAACACGCCGCGCCGTTCATAGGCCGCGCCCACCACCACATCGAAAGCGCCCGTCCGGTTGGCGATCAGCGCGCCAGCCTTGCCGCCGAAGCCGTCATTTCTGAAGCCGCTTTCAGCGGTGCCTTGCAGGATGGTGCGCGCGCTCCAGCCGTCCTCTGCCGGGGCGGAAACGGTAACCTGATTGATCACGCCCCCCGTTCCGCCGATCCCTTGCAGCGCGTTGGAGCCAAGGATCAGTTCGACCCGGTCGATGAAGAAGGGATCGATGGTGAAGCCATCACGCGATCCATCGCGCAAGGGCGCGGTCTGGGGGATGCCGTCAATCGCAAACAGGGGCGAGCGGCCGCGCAGGGTTTCGCCCTGTCCGGTCAGCTTCTGGCGGGACGGCGAGAAGGACGGGGTGAGCGCAGCGATGGCATCCACCACCGAGCCGGAAATCTGGAGCTGGCGGTCCAGCGTTTCCCGGTCGATCACCTCGGCGTTGAGCGGCAAGGCGGTGACCGGCAGATTGGTGCGCGCAGCGGTGACAATGATGGGTTCAGCGTTGCCTTCCTCGCCCGGCGCGGCGGCATCTTCAGCCTGTGCGGCGGCAGCGAGGGGGAGAAGGGCGGCGGAGAGGAGGAGGGGGAATCGCATGGCTGAATTGTTCCTGATAATCATTCGCGAATCCCATTAAGAATGATTATCAATAACGCAAGCCGATTTCTGCAGGTTTTGGAAGAAAGGATCAAAGGCCGCATTCGGCCTTGCCCCGCGCCTGAACCGGGACCAGCCGTTCCTGCCGGAACGGGTCATCAGAATGAAGCTTGGTCCCGGAATAACGCCGGGGTAGGGCGGCTTGAAGGCTTGCGGCCTGCCCTCAGGCGGTTTCGCGGATCGCCAGTTCGGGGGGGAGCACGAGGCTTTCGGTGCTCTCGCCCGCCAGCCGCCGCAGCAACAGATCAACCAGGCCGTGCGCACCGGCTGCGATATCCTGCCGGACCGTGGTGAGCGCAGGGATGGTCTGGCGGGCGATCGGCAGATCGTCAAAGCCGATCAGCCGGACATCATCGGGCACGCGCAGGCCCTGTGCGCGCAGTTGGGTCAGGCACAATGCGGCAAGCGTATCGGTGGCGGCGAAAATCCCGTCGATTGCGCGGCCAGCCTGCGCGATGTGGCGGGCGATTTCCTCGCTGGCGCGGTCGGGTGAGAGGTGGGTGGGCAGCGCAAGCACCGGCGGCAGGCCCATGCGCGCGGCGATATCCTGCGCCCCGGCAAAGCGCGCGGCAAATTCCATCGGACCGGTATCGCCCAGAAAGGCCAGGCGCCGCGCGCCCGCGGCAATCAGCCGTTCCGCCGCCAGCCGTCCGCCCAGCCGGTTATCGGTGCCGACCACGCAGTGGCGCTGGCCTTCCTGATGATTGCCCCAAACCACCATCGCCCGGTATCCGTCCGCCACATCTTCGATGCGGTCGAACTGATCGGACTGGCCGATCACGATCACCCCGTCGATCATGCCCGATCCGATGAACCGGTCGAGCCAGTCAGGATCGCTGTCGGGCACCACGCGGCGCAGCATCAGGTCGTAGCCCTTGTCGGTGAGCTCGTCGGCGAGGAGGCCGAGCAGCGTCATGAAGAAGCTGTCGGAAATCTGCTGGCGCACATCATGGCCCAGCGGGATCGCGACGCCGATCACCCCGGTCTTCTGGCGGCGCAATCCGCTCGCCATCTGGTTCGGGCGGAAGCCGTGCGTGCGCGCGAGGTCGACGATCTTCTCGCGGGTCCGGGCGTTGACGAGGCTCTTGCCTGCCAGCGCCCGGCTGACGGTGCCGGGCGAGACCCCGGCCAGCCGCGCCAGATCGGTAATGGTGCGCACCGTGGTGCGGGTCAGCTTGTCTTGGCCGCCAGGCATTGTGTTCCCCTAGCCGGTGGCCAGCCCCTCTGCCTTGCGGGGGCGGCGATGTCCGGCATCAACCAGCAGCGTAGCGAGCGCGCCCGCCAGCATCAAGACACCGCCCAGCATCAGCACGTTGCGCGGATCGCCGCCGAGCAGCGGGCGATAGATCAGCGGCATCGTCACGGTCTGGATCAGCATCGGAATAACGATGAACAGGTTGAAGATCCCCATGTAGATCCCGTTTCTAGCCGGGGGGATGCAATCGGCCAGCATCACATAGGTGTTGCCCATCATCCCCGCCCAGCCGATCCCGATGCCGATCATCAGCACGAACAGCCCGGCAGGCGTCGATACGCCCGGAATCAGCAGCATCGCGCAGCCCGATGCGGCAAGGCACACCGCATGGGTGGCGCGCGCGCCGAACCGCTTGACCACCGGGATCAGCACGAGCGCACCGAGGAAGGCGATGAAATTGTAGAATGCGCCCGCCTGCTGGCCTGTCAGCGTCGCCTCGCGGAAGGCCGCGCTGGCGGGATCGGCGGTGTTGTAGATCGACCGGCCCACGACAAAGGTGATGTACTGCCAATAGGCAAACATCGCATACCATTGGCAGAACATCGCGCCCGCCAGCTGCCGCATCGGGCGCGGCATTTCGCGGATCGCATCCCCGATTTCGCGCAAGGTGCCGCGCACGGTGAGCGGCTTTTCGGCAAGGGCGGCGCGCTCGGCCTCGTCCAGCGGCAGTTCGCGCACCCGCAGCACCGACCACAGGATTGTCGAGAGCGACAGGATCGCCCCGATCACAAAGGCAATGCGCACGATCACCGGAATGCCATTGGCATCCAGCACATCCTTCGCCACGAAGAAGGTCAGAAGCGAAGGCGCAAGATAGGACAGCGTCTGGGCAAGGCCGGTAAAGGCGCTTTGCGTCAGAAACCCGGTCGACCGCTGATCGGGGGCGAGCCTGTCTGCCACATAGGCGCGGTAGGGCTCCATGGTGATGTTGTTGCCCGCATCGAGGATCCACAACAAGGACGCCGCCATCCACAGCGCGCTGGAATAGGGCATGGCAAACAGCGCCAGCGAACAGATCACCGCGCCGACCAGAAAATAGGGCGTGCGCCGCCCGAACCGGGAATTCGTGGAATCGCTCATCGCGCCGATGATCGGCTGGATGATCAGCCCCGTCATCGGCCCCGCCAGCCACAAAAGCGGCAGCTTGGCCTCGTCTGCGCCAAGGAAGCTGTAGATCGGGCTCATGTTCGCCTGTTGCAGGCCGAAGCTGAACTGGAGGCCGAAGAAGCCGATGTTCATCTCGATGATTCTGAGCAGCGAAAGCCGCGGCTTTTCCGACATATGACGCCTCATCCCATGTGTTATACCTGCGCCTTATAAGCGACGCTGTGGCCGAGAGGTGACAGATTTCGACGTTCTTTGCAAACGATTGCAAGATTCCTGTTGCAATCGTTTGCAAGATAGTTAGGCATCCGTTCGTCAGCGCCCGAAGAAGCGCGAACCCGAGAGGAGACCACCGATGAATTTGCGTTTCGCGCTTTGCGCCAGTGCGGCCGTTTCGGCCCTGATCGCCAACCCTGCCTTCGCGCAGGACAATGCCGCCGATGATACCGCCGTCCAGGGCGAGGAAATCATCGTCACCGCGGTCGCCCGCGGGCAGAACCGCATCGAAAGCTCGGTCTCGGTCAGCGCCATCGGGGCAGAAGCGATCGCCAATCTGGGCGCGCCGTCTTCGGCTGATCTCATCCGCCAGATCCCCGGCATCCGTTCGGAAGCATCGGGCGGGGAAGGCAACGCCAACATCGCGGTGCGCGGCATTCCGGTGTCCACGGGCGGCGCGCGCTATATCCAGCTTCAGGAAGATGGCCTGCCGATCCTCGAATTCGGCGACATCATCTTCGGCAATGCCGACAACTTCCTGCGCGCCGATCGCAGCGTTGCCCGCGTCGAAGCGGTGCGCGGCGGTTCGGCCTCGACCTTCGCTTCCAACGCGCCGGGGGCGGTGATCAACTTCATCTCCAAGACCGGCAAGCAGGAAGGCGGCGCGATCCAGGCCAGCATCGGCCTCGATTACGAAACCTATCGCCTCGATTTCGATTACGGCGCCCCGCTGGCGGAGGATCTCTATTTCCACGTCGGCGGCTTCTATCGCACCGGCGAAGGACCGCGCGATATCGGCTATAACGGCTATGACGGCGGCCAGATCAAGGCCAACATCACCAAGGAATTCGATGGCGGCTATATCCGCTTTTCGGCCAAGTATCTGGACGATACCACGCCCACGATCCTGCCCCAGCCGGTGCGCGTGGGCGGGACCAATGGCAGCCCCAATTATCAGGCGATCCCCGGCTTTGATCCGCGCACGGACAGCCTTTACAGCCCGTTCCTGACCCCGGCGGTGACGCTGGATGGCAACAACAATCCGGCGACCTATGATTTCCGCGACGGGCTTTCGGTCAAGAGCCTCGCCTTCGGGATCGAAAGCGAGATCGATGTGGGCGGCGGCTGGACGCTGACCAACCGCTTCCGCTTTGCCGACAATTCGGGCGGCTTCATGTCGCCCTTCCCGGCCGGGGCCGACAGCGCGCAGGCGGTGGCCAATGCCATCGGCGGCGCGGGATCGACCATCCTGTTCGCCACCGGGCCGAACGCCGGGCAGGTTGCCAATGCGGCCACGATCGGCGGCAATGGCTTGCTCACCAATGTGGTGAACTTCAACACCCGTCTGAACAGCCTCGACAACGTCACCAATGATTTCCGCGTCAACAAGGCGTTCGATTTCGGCGGCGGCACGGCCAATTTCACCACCGGCTTTTACCTCTCGCGCCAGACCATCGATACCGATTGGCTGTGGACGGCCCATGTGCAGACGGTGCAGGGCGATGGGCAGGCCGTGCTGGTCAATATCCGCAATGCCGCCGGCCAGCTGGTCACGCAGAACGGCACGGTCGGCTTCGGGGCGAACTTCTTCGGCAATTGCTGCCGCCGCAATTATGATGTCGATTATTCGACCTATGCGCCCTTCGCCTCGCTGTCGCTTGAGCTTGACCGCCTGACCATCGACGCCTCGATCCGCTATGATTACGGCGATGCCAGCGGGACCATCACGGGCTCCGATACCGGCTTCGGCGTGGGCGTGGGCAGCTTTGATTTTGATCGCAATGGCACGATCAGCACGGCCGAAGCCCAGACCAGCATCCTGCCGCTCGGCAATGCGCGCCCTGTCAATTACAGCTTCGATTACATGAGCTACTCGCTCGGCGCGAACTACCTTGTCAGCGATGATCTGGGGATCTTTGCCCGGATCAGCCGCGGCGGGCGCCACACGGCTGACCGTTCGCTGTTCTCGCCTGCTGTCAGCACCACCGATGGCAGCCTGCCGGGCGGCGATGCGGGCGTGGTTGCGCGGGTCGATCAGGTGGAAGCGGGCGTGAAGTACCAGTCGGGCGGCCTCGCGCTCTATGCCACCGGCTTCTACGCCGAAACCAGCGAAACCAATGTCGATATTGCCCCGCTGGTGCTGTTTGACACCACCTTCGAGGCGATCGGTCTGGAACTGGAAGGCAGCTATCGCAGCGGGCCCTTCACCCTGTCGGGCGGCGTGACCTGGACCGATGCCGAAATCAAGGATGCGCTGAACGCGGCCACCATCGGCAACACGCCGCGCCGTCAGGCTGATTTCGTCTATCAGGCGACCGCCCAGTACAACGACCGCACTTTCACGCTCGGCGCCAACATCGTGGGCACCACGGCGAGCTTCGCGCAGGACAACAACGGACTGCGGCTCCCCGCCTTCGCGCAGGTCAACGCCTTTGCCGCGGTGCGCCCGATGGAGCGGGTGGAACCCGGCCCCAACGCCCCCACCCTCTTCAACAGCTTCGGCTCCACCGAGGCGGAGGAAGGATTGACCCCCGCCAATGGTCTTGTCCGGGCGCGGTCGATCCAGGGTCGCACTCTGCTCGCGACGGTGCGGTT
>JAGKSZ010000132.1 GCA_018991295.1 Porphyrobacter sp.
CCCCCCCCCGCCGCAAGCCCAAGCCCGCCAGGCGCAGCATCGGCGGCCGGCCGCTGAAGCCCTCGACCCTGATGATGGGCCACGGCTACGACCCGGTGCTCTCCGAGGGCTCGCTCAAGGCCCCGATCTTCCTCACCAGCACCTTCGCCTTCGAGAGCGCGGCCGCGGGCAAGCGCCATTTCGAGGGCATCACCGGCCTTCGCGAAGGCGGCGCGGAAGGCCTCGTCTATTCACGCTTCAACGGCCCCAACCAGGAAATCCTCGAGGATCGCCTCGCGGTGTGGGACGGGGCGGAGGACGCCCTGACCTTCTCCAGCGGCATGACCGCGATCCGCATTCTGATGATGGCCTATGCCAATGCGGGCGACGTGATCGTGCACTCCGGTCCGCTCTATGCAGCGACCGAGGGCTTCGTCGCCAAGACGCTCGCGCGCTTCGGCGTCACCTATCTCGATTTCCCCGCGGGCGCGACGCGCGAGGAACTGGACGCGGTGCTCGACCGCGCCGCCACGCAGGCCGAGGCGCAGGGTGGCAAGGTGGCGATGATCTACCTCGAAAGCCCTGCCAACCCCACCAATGCGCTGGTCGATGTCGAGGCGGTGCGCGATGCGCGGGATGCTGCCCTGACCGGCACGCCGATCGCCATCGACAACACCTTCCTCGGCCCCCTCTGGTCGCGCCCGCTCGAACACGGCGCGGACATCGTGGCCTATTCGCTCACCAAATATGTGGGCGGCCATTCCGATCTCGTCGCCGGCAGCATCGCGGGCGCGAAGAAGTGGATCGCGCCGGTGCGCGCGCTCCGCAACACCATGGGCGGGATCGTCGATCCCAACACCGCTTGGATGCTGCTGCGCAGCCTGGAGACGGTGGAACTGCGGATGCAGCGCGCCGGGGAGAACGCCGCGAAGGTCTGCGCCTTCCTGCGCGATCACCCCAAGGTCGAGGGGCTCGGCTATCTCGGCTTCATCGCCGATCCGCGGCAGAAGGACATCTACGAGCGCCACTGCCTCGGGGCGGGTTCGACCTTCAGCGTCTTCCTAAAGGGCGGCGAAACCGAGCGCTTCGCCTTCCTCGACAACCTCACCATCGCCAAGCTCGCGGTCAGCCTCGGCGGCACCGAGACGCTGGCGAGCCACCCCGCCTCGATGACGCACCTCTCGGTGCCGCAGGCGAGGAAGGACCTGCTCGGCATCACCGACAACCTCGTGCGGATAAGCGTCGGCATCGAGGACCCGGACGACCTGATCGCCGACTTCGCGCAGGCGCTCGAGCACGTCTAGCTTGCGGCGCCCACCCCGCTGCGACTAGCTTCGCCTCCGGCTCGGCAAGTCTCGCTCCCCTCCCGCCTGCGGGAGGGGCCGGGGGTGGGCCCGAAGGGCGGATCAATCTTCCTTCTTGCGCCGTGCCTTCTTGCGTTCGTGCGGGCACAGGATCGCCTTGCGCAGGCGGATCGATTGCGGGGTCACTTCGACCATTTCATCATCGTCGATATAGGCAATCGCCTGCTCAAGGCTCATGCGGCGCGGCGGGGTGAGGCGGATCGCATCATCCTTGCCGCTCGAACGCACGTTCGAAAGCTGCTTGGCGCGCAGCGGGTTCACTTCGAGATCGTCGGACTTGGCGTTCTCGCCGATGATCATGCCTTCATAGACCTTCATCTGCGGCGAAATGAACAGCTCGCCGCGCTCTTCGAGCATGTTGAGCGCATAGGCGACCGCATCGCCATCGCTGTTCGAGATCAAGACGCCGTTGATGCGGCCTTCGATCGGGCCCTTGTAGGGGCCGTATTTTTCGAACAGGCGGTTCATGATCCCGGTGCCGCGCGTGTCGGACAGGAATTCGCCGTGATAGCCGATGAGCCCGCGCGACGGGGCCGAGAAGGTGATGCGGGTCTTGCCCGGACCTGAAGGGCGCATTTCGACAAGGTCTGCCTTGCGGCGCTGCATCTTCTCCACGACCGTGCCGGAGTGTTCGTCATCCACGTCGATGACGACGGTTTCGTAAGGCTCGGTGCGCTTGCCGTCTTCCTCGCGGAACAATACGCGCGGGCGGCTGATGCCGAGTTCAAAACCTTCGCGGCGCATGGTTTCAATCAGCACGCCCAGCTGCAATTCGCCGCGCCCGGCGACTTCGTAGGCGTCCTTGTCTTCGCTTTCGGTGACGCGGATCGCGACATTGGTTTCCGCCTCGCGCAGCAGGCGATCGCGGATGATGCGGCTGGTCACCTTGCTGCCCTCGCGCCCGGCAAGGGGCGAGTCATTGACCGAAAAGCGCATCGCCAGCGTCGGCGGGTCGATCGGCTGGGCAGCGATGGGTTCGGAAACCGAAGGATCGCAGATGGTGTTGGCCACGGTCGCCTTTTCAAGGCCGGCGAGCGCGATGATATCGCCCGCCCGGGCGATTTCCACGGGCACGCGTTCGAGCCCGTCAAAGCTCATCAGCTTGGTGGCGCGGCCGGTTTCGATCACCTTGCCATCCATGTCGATGGCGTGGATCGGATCGTTCACCCGGATCGTGCCCGATTGCACGCGCCCGGTGATGACGCGGCCCATGAAGTTGTCGCGATCAAGCAAGGTGGCAAGGAAGCTGAACTTGGCATCCGGATCGAGGCCGGGGGCGGGCACGTGCTCGATCACCTTGTTGAACAGCGGCGCAAGGCTGCCTTCGCGGGCGGTTTCATCCTCGCTGGCATAGCCATCGCGGCCCGAGGCATAGAGCACCGGGAATTCGAGCTGTTCGTCATTGGCATCGAGGCTGACGAACAGATCGAAGACTTCGTCCAGCACTTCCTGCGGGCGGCCATCGGGACGGTCGATCTTGTTGACGACGACGATGGGCTTGAGGCCCAGCGCGAGCGCCTTGCCGGTCACGAACTTGGTCTGCGGCATCGCGCCTTCGGCGCTGTCGACCAGCAGGATCACCCCGTCGACCATCGAGAGGATGCGCTCCACCTCGGCGCCGAAATCGGCGTGGCCGGGGGTGTCGACGATGTTGATCCGGGTGGTCTGGCCCTCCTGTTCCCATTCGACGCTGGTGCACTTGGCCAGAATGGTGATGCCGCGTTCCTTCTCGAGATCGCCCGAATCCATCGCGCGTTCTTCCACCCGCTGGTTGTCGCGGAAGGTGCCCGATTGGCGGAACAGCTGGTCGACCAGCGTGGTCTTGCCATGGTCAACGTGGGCGATGATCGCGATGTTTCTGAGGGCGGACGACATTTTTTGCGAAACTTCCGGTGAAAGGCCGGGTGCGGGCAGCATCCGGGGCAGGAAACGGGGCGGGGCGCTTGCGGGCGGCCCGGTTAGGCAGGCTTTGTGGCGGGTTAGCGACAGCGCCGGACGCTACGGCATGGGCCGTGGGTGCTTCCATGTGCTGCGTTGCAACAATTGCGGGCGCGCCTAGCAGGGGTGCGCGCAGGGGGCAAGCGTCGGGGCGGGGGGGGCGTGCTGCGCAGGATGAATCACTGTGACTCTTGCGCAACATATGCGCGATTTGCCCCTTAAAACCGCTAGTCTGCGACTTGTGGCAGGCGCGTGGCTGGCTTACACCTGCCCCACACGATCACGGGAGAGAGCGCACTGGGACGGTGCGTGCCCATCAAAGGGCGCCGGGATCGCGGGATTTTTGGAGAGGAGCTTCCATGCGTTCGACCTTCACCGGCACTGCCGGCGCATATCGATTCACCCTGCTTGCAGGCGCCGCCTGCCTTGCCATGCCCAGCATGGCGCTGGCCCAGGACGGCGAGCCGCAAGTCGATACGCCCGAAAGCAGCAACGTCATCATCGTCACCGCGTCCAAGCGCGAGCAGACCCTTCAGGAAACCCCGATTTCGGTGTCGGTGACCAGCGGCGAGACGCTGGAGCAGGCGCAGATCCGCGACGTGCTCGATCTGCAGACCGTCACCCCTTCGCTGCGCGTCAGCCAGCTGCAGAGCGCATCGGCCACCACCTTCATCATCCGCGGCTTCGGCAACGGCGATAACAACTTCGGTATCGAACCCTCGGTGGGCGTGTTCATCGACGGCGTGTTCCGTTCGCGTTCGGCCGCGGCCCTGTCCGACCTCAACATGATCCAGCGCATCGAAGTGCTGAACGGGCCGCAATCGACCCTGTTCGGCAAGAACGCGTCTGCCGGTGTGATTTCGGTCGTCACCAAGGAGCCGCAATACGAATTCGGCGGCATGGCTGAAGTCAGCTACGGCAATTACGATGCGCTGGTGGTGCGCGGCGAGGTGACCGGCCCGATTGCCGAAAACGTCGCCTTCTCGCTCGATGGTTCGTACAACCGCCGCGATGGCTATGCCCGGATCGTCAACCTCAACGAAGACGTTTCGGACCGCAACCGCTGGTCGGCACGCGGTCAGCTGCTGATCGAACCGACCCCCGACTTCAAGATCCGCGCCATCGCGGATTACGGCAAGATCGATGAAGTGTGCTGCCTTGTCTCGACCCTCGTGGCCGGACCGACGGCGCCTGCGATTTTCGCGGTGGGCGGCGCGCTCGATACCAACTTCTTCAGCTACAACACCTTCCTCAGCCAGGTTCCGCGCAACACCGTCGACAACTATGGCGGCTCGGTGCAGATGGACTGGAGCACGGGCCCGCTGACCTTCACCTCGATCACCGCCTATCGCGAGCTGAAGAACTTCCTCGATCAGGATGTGGACTTCACCAGCGCCGATGTGGTGACAGAAACCCGCGATCAGAAGGTCAACACCTTCACGCAGGAACTGCGCCTGACTTCGGATTTCGATGGCCCGATCAACTTCCTGCTCGGCGGCTTCTACTTCGACGAATCGATCCGTCAGGACAGCGCCCTGACCACCGGGGCTGATGCGCGCACCTTCTTTGCGCTGCTGGGTGGCAGCCCGACGCTGTTCAACGGCGTGGAAGCGGGCCTTGGCCTGCCGCAGGGTTCGATCTTCAGCCAGGGCCCGCTCACGGCTGAACAATATTCGATGGACAACACCGCATGGTCGGTGTTCGGCACCGTCGATTTTGAACCGGTCGATGGCCTCGTGCTGACCGCCGGCTTCAACTACACCGACGACAAGAAGGACTTCGCGCTGGCGCAGCAGTCCTTCGATGAACTGTCGAACACCAACCTGGTCGATGCCTTCATCCGCATCGCTTCGGGCGGTGCGGTGACCAACCGGGCGCAGTTCCAGGCGCTGCCTGCGGCCAACCAGCAGGCGCTGCTGGCCTCGGCGACGAACCCGGCGGTCAACCCGTTCCTGGGCCTCACGCCGTTCCAGTTCCAGCCGCCGTTCCTGACCATCCCGAACGCGGTGGAGCCGGGCCAGACCCGCGACGACAAGTTCACCTACCTGCTGCGCGCTGCCTATCAGGTGTCGAACGAAGTCAACATCTACGCAAGCTACGCGACCGGCTTCAAGGCCAGCTCGGTCAACCTGTCGCGCGATAGCCGTCCGGCGTTTGGCGATTTCGTCCCCGGTCCGGGCCGTTCGAGCTTTGCCGCACCGGCCTCGCCGATCACCAATGGCGGGCTGAATGTCGCCAACCTCACGACCGGTTCGCGCTTTGCCGGCCCGGAAAATGCCGAGGTCTATGAAATCGGCATGAAGGCGCAGTGGGATGGCTTTGGCTTCAACCTTGCGCTGTTCGATCAGACCATCAAGGGCTTCCAGAGCTTCCTGTTCACCGGCACCGGCTTCCAGCTGAACAACGCCGGTCAGCAGTCGGTGCGCGGCTTCGAATTCGACGCCACGATCCGTCCGAGCGACAGCCTGGTGTTCACCTTTGCGGCGACCCACCTTGATCCGAACTTCGACAGCTTCACCGCCAGCCCCGTGGGCAACCTCACCGGCTTCCGCCCCGGCGGCATCCCGGCGTGGAGCCTTGCGACGTCGGCCACTCACACGCTGGAAATCGGCAGCAGCAAGCTGGTGACCCGTCTGGATTACGCCCACGAAAGCAACACCGCCATCAACAACGGCCTGCCGACCTTCAACGGCCCGGTCACGGCACGCCGCGATCCGCGGATCTTCCAGCGCGAGACCAACCTGGTCAACGCATCGACCATCTTCCAGCTGGAAAATGGCTTGGAAGTCGGCCTGTGGGCGCGCAACCTGCTCAACGACGAGTTCATCATCACGGTGTTCGACGGCGTGGCGCAGTCCGGCACGGTTTCGGGCTACCCGAACCAGCCGCGCACCTATGGCGGCCTTGTGCGCTACAAGTTCTGATCGCCCTTCAAGGGCAACTAACGAACCAGACAAGGGGGCCTCGCACCACGCGGTGCGGGGCCTTCTTGCTATTGAACGGGGGCTTGCGCGGGCAGGCGGGGGAGGGGATGAAGCGCAATGCTCGATTATCTGATCCAGCCGCTGCGCCAGACGCTCGATTTTCGCGGACGCGCGCGGCGGCGCGAATATCTGGGATTTGTGCTGTGGCAGCTGGCGATCCTTGCAGGCGTGCTCAATATCCTCAGCCTGTTTCCCCATGACGGGGACGGGCTGGAACTGGCGATGTCAGCGATGTTCGGTCAGGCGCTGATCTTTGCCCTGCCGATGCTGGCGCTTCAGGTGCGGCGGCTGCACGATCAGGGATCGACAGGCTGGTGGATCCTTGTCGGGTTTCTGCCCTATGTCGGCGCGGGCTGGCTGGTGTGGCTGATGCTGGCGCGCGGCACGCCCGGCGATAACCGCTATGGCGCAGACCCGCGCAGCGTGGAATGGGACGCGGCCCTGTTCGAATAGCCACGCCGGTGCCATCATGGGGGGCAGTGCGACAAGCTGCGGCTTTTTCCCGTTGCATCAGGTCCTTGTCCCATGCATCTTTCGGAATGCGGCAAGGGGATGACCGCAAGGGGATATTTCATGATCGATATCGGGCGCGTTTTTTCGACGAGCTGGGCGATGCTGCGTCAGCGGTTCTGGCTGCTGGTGGGCATGTGGGCGGTGTTCTTTGCCATTCAGATGGCCGGATCGCTGGTGCTGGGCGTGGTGATGGCAGCGATGGGCGCGGCCGCCGGCGGGCTTGGCGGCGGGCTGGATGATCCGTCCGCAATGGCCGGGATGGGGGTGGGCCTCATCATTCTTTTCGTGCTGTTCTACGGGGCCTATCTGGTGCTGATCCTGGCCCAGCAGGCGGCGATGGTGACGCTTGCCTCACCGCTGGAAGAACCCTCGTTCGGCGGCGCCTTGAGCCGCGGTTTCAAGAGCGCGCTGCCGTTTTTCGGGATCGCACTGGTGCTGATCCTTGCCTATGTGGTGATCGGCGGCGCGGTGGGCCTGCTGATTGCGGCGGCGGGCATGGGCAGCCCTGATGCGGCTGTCGGGATCGGCGCTGTCGTGCTGCTGCTGTTCATGCCGGTGCTGATCTACCTTGGCTGCCGCTTTTCCGTGCTGGTGCCGGTGGTGGCGGTGGATCAGGTGTTCAACCCGATCGGCGCGATCCGCCGCAGCTGGGCCGTGACGCAGGGCAAGGTGTGGCGCATCTTCCTGTGCACGCTGGTGTTCATGCTGCTGTCGATTGCGGTGCTCGGCCTGCCCTTCGCGCTGATCTTCGGCTCGATCTTCACCGGCGGCGGTGAGCCGGGCGCTGGCGCGATCGGGACGATGCTGTTCGGCTTACTGCTCTTCATTCCGCTGATGATCGTCTATACGATCTTTGCCACCACCTATGTCGCCGCGCTGCACAGCGAAGTGACCGGCGGCGGTTCGGAGGCGTTCGAGGAAGTCTTCGCCTAAAGCTCTCTCAGGGCCCTTGCCGGTTTCGCCCGCAGCAGCGGCAGCGATCCGGCAAGGGCAAAGCCCAGCACCAGCGCCACGCCAATGCCGAGCACGCCTGTCACCTGCCCCCAATCGGGCAGCCAGTCGAATTCGAACAGCTGGGTGATGACCACCCACGCAAGGCCTCCGCCAAGGCCGAGCGCAACCAGCGCCAGAACGGCGGCGAGCAGGCCATATTCGGCCAGTTGCAGCAGCAGGATCTGCCGCCGGCTGGCGCCCAGCACCCGCAGCATCACCGTGTCATAGGTGCGCGCCGCCCGCGCTGCGGCAATCGCGCCCATGAGCACGGCAAGGCCCGCCAGCACCGTCACGCCTGCTGCGGCGAGCGTCGCAAGGCTGACCTGTTCGAGCAGCTTGCGCGCCTCGACCAGAATCCCGCCGACCTCGATTACGGAAGCAGAGGGCATTTCCTTGACCAGCGCACGCAGCAAGCGGCCCCGCGCGGCGGCATCGGCGCCTTCGGGCAGATCGATGGTGGCCGAAAGGTTGTGCGGCGCATCGCTGATGGCATTGCGGCTGAACACCAGCGCGAAGTTGAAGCCCATGCTCTCCCAGTCGATTTCGCGCAAATTCGCGACCCGCGCCGTGCGCTCGACGCCAAGGATGCCGATGGTGAGGTAATCGCCCACCTTGAGGCCCACCGCCTCGGCAAAGCGCGCATCGACCGATACCAGCGGCTCGCCCTTGTGGAACGGGCTCCACCACTGGCCCGCCACCACGCGGTTGCCCTCGGGGATGGTGTCGGCATAGGTGAGGCCGCGTTCGCCGCGCAGCGCCCATGCGCCTTCGGGGATTTCCGCAAGGTCCGCCACGCGCACCATCTTAGCCTTGGGGCCATAGGCCAGCACTGCGCCGCGCATGGTGGGCACGGTGCGGATCCCGGCCTTGGGGAATTCGGACTGGATCAGCTGGAAGAAGCGCGGTTCCTTGGCGGGGGGCACATCAAGCACGAAGTAATCGGGCGCTTGCCTTGGCACGCGCTGGCGGATGTTCCCGTCGATTGCGCTCTGCACAGCCGCCAGCAGCACGAAGGCGGCAAGCCCGAAGCCAAGGGCTGTGACCAGCGCCCCTGTTGGCGCACCGGGGCGGGGGAGGTTGGCAATCGCGCTGCGCAGCACCGGATTGCGCGGGCGCGGCAGGCGGCGGGCGAGGGTCTGGATGCCCCAGCCAAGCCCCGCCAGCAGCAGCAGCGCGGCTCCCGCGCCGAGCAGGAACCCGCCCGACAGCATCGGCTGCGCAGTGGTGGCCAGCGCCAGCGCACAGATCGCGGCAAGGCCCGCGCCAGTCGCTGCCAGCGCCCGCTTGTCACGCGCCAGCGGCACGATGCCGGACCGCATCAGCGCCATCGCCGGAAAGGTCCGAGCCCGCAGCAGGGGTGCAGCGGCAAAGGCGAAGGCGACCAGCAGGCCGTAAGACGCGGCCAGCGCCAGTGCGCCCGGCGCGATGATAAACCCGCTTCCGACCGGCAGCAGGCCTTGCAGCGCACCTGCCAGCAGCGGCGTGACCAGCACGCCCGCCGCAAGGCCCGCGATGC
>JAGKSZ010000133.1 GCA_018991295.1 Porphyrobacter sp.
CGAAGATCGCGTTCTTGATCTCCTCGCGCTCGGTCGCGGCCTCGATGATGAGGTCAGCCTCGGCAAAGGGGGCGTAATCGGCAACCGGGGTTATGCGGGCGAGCAGGCTTTCGGCCTCTGCAGCTTCGATCTTGCCGCGCCCCATCAGCTTGGCGAGCGCCTTTTCGATCGCCGCCTTGCCCGCTTCGGCGCGGGGCAGATCGACATCGGTGAGCATGACCTTCATGCCCTGGGCGGCAACCGTCTGGGCGATGCCGGTGCCCATCTGTCCGGCGCCGATGACAGCGATGTTGCGCATGAGGCTCGTTTCCTTCGCAAGTGCAGCAAAGGCGCTGCCCTAGCGGGGAAGTGTGCGGCTGGCTAGCAGACTAATTGGCTAGCGCCCGGTGCCGGCGTTCACTGCGCTACCGGCTCTGGCCCGGCACCCACTTCACGTCCGCCCGGCCATTGTCGTTGACCACGCGGGCCAGCACGAACAGGTAATCCGACAGGCGGTTGATATAGGCGAGCGCCGCCGGGTTCACCGCATCCTGCGCCGCAAGCGCGACCATGGCGCGCTCTGCTGCGCGGGTGGTGGCGCGGGCGATGTGGAGCCGTGCGGCCAGTTCCGATCCGCCGGGCAGGATGAAGCTGGTAAGCGGCTCCAGCGTTTCGTTGAGCGCATCGATGCGCGCCTCCAGCCAATCAACCTGCGAAGGCACGATCCGCAGCACCATATCGGACGGGGTGAAATCATCGCCGGGCGTTGCAAGGTCTGCGCCGAGGTCAAACAGATCGTTCTGGATGCGGGTGATATCTGCCCCCGGCGCGCCTGCCATCTTGACGGCGGCAAGGCCGATGGCGCTGTTTGCCTCGTCCACCTTGCCCATCGCGGCGATGCGGGCCGAATGTTTCGGGCAGCGCGAGCCATCGACAAGGCCCGTCGTCCCGTCATCCCCGGTGCGGGTGTAGATCTTGTTGAGCTTGACCATCAGCCGGGCGTGAGCGTCAGCGCGAAACCGCCAGCAGGATCGCCACCACCGCGATCGCAAGCCCCTGATACTTGATGCGCGCAAACATCGCCTTGTTCTGCGCAAGCTGCATATCGGTGGCGGTGCTGCCTTCGCCGGTTTCCAGATCGATCTTGGTCGTCTGGAGGAAGGCGATAATGCCCTTGATCAGCGAAAAGGCGGTCAGACCCATCAGGATCAGCAGCGCGGGGATGAGGATATAGGCCATGCCTGTCTCAATGAACGCTTGGGGCTTATGTTCCAAGTGACAAAAGTTGCACGCGCAGTTGCTGTGCAAGCATCCGCCCGTCCTCGCCGGCCTTGCGGCGCTCGGCCAGCGCAGGCGAGCCGCGGCGTTTGGCGAGCTTTTCGCCGGTTTCAGGATCGCGCAGCAGGCCGTGGTGATGCCAGCGCGGCACCGGCAGGCCGAGCAGCGCCTGCAAGGTGCGATGGATGTGGCTGGCGGCAAACAGGTCCTTGCCGCGTGTCACAAGGGTGACGCCGTCGGCCGCATCATCGAGCGTGACGGCAAGGTGATAGCTGGCGGGCAGGTCCTTGCGCACCAGCACCACATCGCCAAGGCCGGACAGGTCCACCGCCTGCGGCCCGGCGCGTGTGTCCTCCCAGATCAGCGGCCCGGTTTGCGCCAGCGCCCGCTCCGCATCCAGCCGCCATGCGGCAGGTCGGGCTGGATCGGGCGGGCGATGTTTGCAGGTGCCGGGGTAGATCAAGCCCTCCGTGCCGGTCAGCGCGCCGGCCGCCTCGATCTCGGAGCGGGTGCAGGTGCACGGATAGATAAGGCCGCGCGCCCGCAGCGCATCGGCAGCGGCGGCATAGCTGGCAAGGCGGGTCGATTGCGCGGGCACTTCCTCCCATTGGAGCCCCAGCCATTCGAGGTCGCGGCGGAATTCTTCTGCGAGGTCAGGGCGGGAGCGCGGCCCATCGATATCCTCGATCCGCAGCAGGAACCGCCCGCCCCCTGCCCGCGCCAGATCATGCCCGGCAATCGCGCTCAGCGCGTGGCCCATGTGCAGGGGCCCGTTGGGGCTGGGGGCGAAACGGGTCACGGGCGGGGCGGCACGGTCCATCGCCTGCCCCATGCCACACGCAAGATCATTGCGCTATCCACAGGCTCTCCACAGCGTGTCCCTGTGGATATGCACCCTGTCACGGGTTTGACTCTTTGCCCTGTCAGGTCAGGATGCAAGCCAATCAGGGAGGAACGCAAGCCCGTGTTCAATGCCGAACTGATCGAGAAAGTGGCGAAGTTTCGCGGGGTGGATGAAGATCCCACGCGCAACCTGTCGGCCTGCCCGGCGCTGGTGCTCAACGCCGATTACACCCCGCTGTCCTATTACCCGCTCTCGCTGTGGCCCTGGCAGACCGCGATCAAGGCGGTGTTCCTTGACCGGGTGGATATTGTCGCCAGCTATGACCGCGAAGTGCATTCGCCCAGCTTCGACATGAAGATCCCGAGCGTCATCGCGCTCAGGCAATATGTGAAGCAGAGCGAATTTCCCGCCTTCACCCGCTTCAACGTGTTCCTGCGCGATCGCTTCCAGTGCCAGTATTGCGGCAGCCACGATCACCTGACCTTCGACCACGTGACCCCGCGCCGCCTTGGGGGCCGGACGACGTGGGAGAACATCATCACCGCCTGCGCGCCGTGCAACATGAAGAAGGGCGGGCGCACGCCCAAGCAGGCAGGCATGGGCCTCCATCAGGCCCCGATCCGCCCGACCAGCTGGCAGTTGCAGCAGGCCGGCAAGCTGTTCCCGCCCAATTACCTCCACGAAACCTGGCGCGACTGGCTGTATTGGGATGTCGAGCTGGAGGCGTAAGGCGGGCGCAGCGTCTGGTTTCGCAGTTGTCAGGAAAATTCCTGCCGTTGGGGAAGCGAACCCGTTGCGGTCATTCGCGCATTCCCACCCCCAGCCCCTCCCGCAAGCGGGAGGGGAGCGAGACTTGGCGGCTTTGCCGCCTAGTCGCAGCGGGGTGGGCCAAGCGCCCGGGCGGCAGCTAACCACCCAGCTCCTGTCATTCCG
>JAGKSZ010000134.1 GCA_018991295.1 Porphyrobacter sp.
CCCAGCTTTCGCTGGGATGACGGGAATGGGCAGAGCGCCATTGACCCCCATCGTCGCCCCGGACTTGATCCGGGGATTGGCTTCAATTTTCTCAGGCTCACTTCAGCTGGCTAGCCATAGGGGATATGGTGGGACACCTTGTGCCACGCACCTTTAGCATTCTCCACCATCACCGCACCCAGTCGAGCCCGATCTCCTCGAACAGCTCCTTGTCCTCGGCCCAGTTCTCCAGCACCTTGACGTGCAGGAAGAGGTGCACCTTTACCCCCAGCACCTCGGCCAGTTCCGTGCGCGCCGCCTCGCCGATCGCCTTGATCTTCGATCCCCCCTTGCCGAGCACGATCGCGCGCTGGGTGTCGCGGGCCACCACGATCTGCTGGTGGATTTCGACGCTGCCATCTGCACGCACTTCATAGCGTTCGGGCCGCACCGCGCTGTCGTAGGGCAGTTCCTCGTGGAGCTGCTGATACAATTGCTCGCGGGTGATCTCGGCGGCGAGCAGGCGTTCCGAGGCGTCGGAGACCTGATCTTCGGGGTACATCCATTCGGCCACCGGCATCATCCGGGCGAGGTGGTCCTTCAGTTCGGGAACGCCTTCGCCGGTAAGGGCGGAGATGAAGAAGATCTCGGCAAAATCGACCTTCCCGCCAAGTTCCTGCGCCAGCGCGAGGAGCGGCTCCTTCTTGGCGCGGTCGACCTTGTTGAGGACGAGGATCTTGCGTTCGGGCCGCTGGCTGAGCGTCTCCAGCAGGGGTTCCAATTCATGGCGGCGCTGCTTGATCGGATCGACCATCAGCAGCACGGCATCGGCGGCTTCTGCGCCCTCCCACGCGGCGCTGACCATCGCGCGGTCAAGCCGGCGGCGCGGCGCGAAGATGCCGGGGGTGTCGACGAGAATCATCTGCGTGGGCGCGCCATCCACTTCGTGCAGGGCAATGCCCAGCATCCGCGCGCGGGTGGTCTGCGCCTTGGCGCTGGTGATCGCGACCTTCTGGCCGACGAGGGCGTTCACAAGGGTCGACTTGCCGGCATTGGGCGCGCCGAGCACGGCAACCATGCCGCAGCGGGTGGAGTGGGTCTGGGTTTCGGTCATGGCCGGGGCCATAGCGCCAAGCATCCCGCTTGTCGAAGGTCAGCGCGGGCCAGACCCTTGCCAGCCTGCCGCCAGACCCCCTCCAGACCCCCCGCAGACCCCTGTCAGCCCCCTGTCAGACCCGCCCCTGCGCAGCGTTTCACGTGAAACATTGCGGAAAGGCCGGCGCGGTCAGCCGAAGCGTTCGAGAAAGGCCTTGGCAGCGAGCTTTTCAGCCTCGCCCTTGCTGCTGGCGGTCGCTTCGGCCTCGCCCACATTGCGCACGCTGACCCGGACGGTGAAGCGGGCGGCGTGATCGGGGCCGGAGCGGTCGGTGACTTCGTAAAGCGGGGCCATGCGGCGGTTGCCTGCCGCCCATTCCTGCAGCGCGCTCTTGGGGGGCTTGGCCTTGCCGACATCGCCTTCCAGCTCGTGGGCCCACAGGCGGTAGATCAGACCTTGCGCGGTATCGAAGCCGTGCTGGATGAAGCAGGCGCCGATCAGCGCCTCCATCACATCGCCAAGGATCTTGTCGCTGTCCGCCCCGCCATCATCGCGGGCTTGCTTGCCGAGGCGGATGTGCTGCTGCAGGCCGATCCCCCGCGCAATCCGCGCACAGGTCGCCCCGCTGACGAGGGCGTTGAGGCGCTGGGAAAGCTTGCCTTCGGGCGCATCGCCGGCGCGGAACAGCCATGCGGCGACCGACAGGCCGAGGACGCGATCTCCAAGGAATTCAAGGCGCTGGTAATCGGCAGCATCGGCCGGGCCGGAACCGTTGAAGCTGCCATGGGTAAGCGCCTCCAGCCAGGGGGCATCGGCGGCGGGGGCAAAGCCCTGATCGATCAGCCACGTGCGGGTGGCAGGGTCCAGCGTGCGGGTCACAGGCTGTCTCCGATCCGGTCCCAGCGTGCCGCGGAAAACCATGTCCACGGCCTGGTCCACTCCGCGCTGCCATCAGTCGACCACACGATGATGCCTGCGCGGCCCACCAGCAGATCCTGCGAGACCAGCCCCACGCCTCCGCCCGCCGATGCCGGGAAGCGGCTGTCCATCGAACTGTCGCGGTTGTCGCCCATCACGAACAGCGTGCCGGGGGGCACGGTCCGCTCCGAATAGGCATCGGCCTGCGTCGGCCCGAAATCGAGCACCGTGTAGGAGCGGCCATTGGGGAGGGTTTCGCGGAAGGCAGGATAGCGGCACTGTTCGCCATCTGCTCCCGGCGCGGCGCTGCCGCCCCATGCGCAGCCGGTGTTGGCCGAAAGCGGCACCGCTTCATCGCCAAGCGGCGCGCGGGGCACCCGCACGCCGTTCAGCACCACCTGTCCGCCCACCACCGCCACCCGGTCCCCCGGCAGGCCGATCACGCGCTTGATGTAATCGCGCCTGTCGACAGGGTGCTTGAAGATCACGATGTCCCCGCGCTCAGGCGTGCCCGGCAACACGCGCCCTTCCGGCAGGGCCAGATCAAACGGCAGCGAATGGCGCGAAAAGCCGTAAGGCCACTTGGCCGCCAGCAGGTAATCGCCGTTCATCAGGCGCGGCAACATGCTTTCCGACGGGATCGAGAAAGGCGAGAATACGAATACCCGGAAGGCCAGAACCGCCACGAGCAGCTTGACGCAAAACCACGCAAAGCTACCCCAGCCTTCGCCCGATCGGGCATCGGCTGCGGCGGAGGGCATTTCTCCGAGCGATTGGGTCTTTGCATCCATCCTCCATGCCCTTACCCGCAGCAGCACACTTGCGCAAAGGGGAAGACAATGGGCGGTAAGGCAGACAGCACGGCGATGGCGGCGGCCTGGGCGGCGTTGCGGGCGCTGTCGCACCCGACGCTGGCGGACCTCTTTGCTGCTGACCGGGATCGCCCTGCGGCCCTCACGCGGAGGATCGCATGGCCGGTGGAGCCGGGCAGCGAGGCCGAGGTCGGCATGCTGATCGATTTCTCCAAGACCCACCTTGATGAAGCCGCGCTCACCGCCTTTGAGGCCCTGACTGCGGCGGCAGGCTTTGATGGCCTGCGTGAGGCGCTGTTCGGCGGCGGGATTGTCAACCCGACCGAAGGCCGCGCTGCCACCCACGGCGCGCTGCGCGGCAGCGGCACGCCCGCACAGGTCGACGAAGCCGAGGCCCTGCTCGCTCGCATGGGCATGCTGGTCGAGGCGATCCACGAAGGCGCGCTGGGCGAGATCCGGCATTGCATCGCGATCGGCATCGGCGGATCGGCGCTCGGCCCGGCGCTTGCGATTGACGCACTGACCCGCGATCTGGCGCTGGTCGATGTCCATGTCGTCTCGAACATTGATGGGCTGGCTCTGGAACAGGCCTTCCGCGCCTGTGATCCGCAGACCACGCTGATCGCGCTTGCTTCCAAGACCTTCACCACCACCGAAACCATGACCAATGCGCAAAGCGCCCTGCGGTGGCTGGCCGAAAATGGTGTCGATGATCCGGGCGGCCGCGTGATCGCGCTGACGGCTGCGCCGGAAAAGGCAGTGGAATGGGGCGTCGATGAAACCCGCGTCCTGCCGTTCCCCGAAAGCGTGGGCGGCCGCTATTCGCTGTTCTCAAGCATCGGATTTCCCGTGGCATTGGCCATCGGCATGGATGAATTTGGTCAGATGCTCGCCGGGGCCAAGGCGGTCGACGATCACTTCCGCGTGGCACAGGGCCGCGCCAATGCTCCGCTGCTCGCGGCCTTCTGTGATCAGTATTACACCCGCCTTCGCGGCTGTCAGACCCGCGCGGTGTTCGCTTATGACGAACGCCTCGCGCTGCTGCCCGATTATCTCCAGCAGCTTGAAATGGAATCGAACGGCAAGAGCGTGACCGCCGATGGCAAGCCGGTGGACGGACCGACGGCCGCTGTCACGTGGGGCGGGGTGGGCACCGATGCGCAGCACGCGGTGTTCCAGTTGCTCCATCAGGGCACGCATCTGATCCCGGTGGATTTCATCGCGTCCATTGCGCCGGGCGATGATCTTGACCCTGCGCACCACCGCATCCTTTTGATGAACTGTCTTGCACAAGGCGCAGCGCTGATGGCGGGCAAGCCTTCCGATGATCCTGCGCGCGCCTATGCCGGTGACCGCCCTTCGACCACCTTTCTGGTCGATGATTGCGATGCGGCGGCGCTGGGCGCGCTGATCGCCTTCCACGAACATCGCACCTTTGCAGGCGCGGTGCTGATGGGCATCAACCCCTTCGATCAGTTCGGGGTGGAGCTGGGCAAGGCGATCGCCAAGCAGATCGAGAGCGGGGAGGGGGATTTCGACCCGTCAACCCGGGCATTGATGACAGCGGCCGGCCTTGCCTGAGCGGCTGGCCGGTGGTGCACTCTTGCCACAGGCGATGCAGGGGATTGCGCGGAGTTGTTGGGTTATTCCGTCTCGGAACAGTCATATTTCCTGAACCGGGAAGATTGTTCCACACGATCGGAGCTGATCTGCAATAATCCACCTATTCACACGCCTTGCCGTGTTCGATTTGCGCACCTTGCAAGAATGCGTATGTTGGCAGACATCCGGCGTTAATCTTGCGCCGGTCCCCCTCAGCAAGGCACCATCGATGAAGACTGCGCTCACCCTGTCTGCTTTTGCCACTCTTGCGTTTCTGGCTGCGCCCGCGCTTGCCGATGATGCGAAGGCAAATGAGGGGACGGCGCGTTCGCGGGTGAAGCCTGCGCGGCTGATCGAGTTCACCGGCAACCGCGAATTCCTCAAGGAATCCTCGCGCCTGCGCGTGTGGCGCGGCGAGGTTGGTTACACGCTGTCAGTCAACGCAGCAGGCACGCCCATCGAATGCAAGCTGACTGAAGAATTCCGGATGAATTACGTCAACAGCAAGCTTTGCGAAGTCCTGCTGCGCACCCACAGTTTTGAACCCGCACAGGATGCCAGCGGCACGGCCGTGGCCGGAACCTATGAGGGCCGCCTCAACTATCTGGAAATGCGCGAGAAGGAATAGGTTGCCCTAGGGCTCCTGCGATAATCCTTTGACATTTCGCGTTGCAGCGCCCATCTGGCGCTTATCGAAGCGCGCTAGCCATGCGTGAAGCGGCGGACCTTTTGCAAATATCCGCCCCGGCCGCGCCTCGGTTTTTCCCAAGGACTTCCCTTTTCACGCGGGCGGTTTGAACCCCCGCGCCGCGCGCCCCGTATGGGTCTGCGCGCGTCGCAGATTATTTGCGAGTTATTGAAATCATGACCACTTTTGCTGACCTCGGGCTGTCGCAGCCCGTGCTGCAGGCCCTCGACATGAAGGGCTACAATACGCCGACCCCGATTCAGGAACAGGCCATCCCCCCCGTTTTGAAGGGCCGCGATCTGCTGGGCATTGCCCAGACCGGCACCGGCAAGACCGCCGCCTTCATGCTCCCCAGCATTGATCGCCTGCGGGAAGCGGAAAAGCCGATCCCCTTCAAGTCCTGCCGGATGCTGGTGCTGGCCCCGACCCGCGAACTGGCGGTGCAGATTGCCGACAGCGCCAAGGATTACGGCGCGCTGGCGGGCCTCAAGGTGCAGTGCATCGTTGGCGGCACGTCGGTGGGCAAGGATCGCAACAAGCTGCACCGCGGCACCGACATTCTGGTCGCAACGCCGGGCCGCCTGCTCGATCTGATCGACCAGAAGGCGTTCAACCTCAACGGCATTGAAGTGCTGGTGCTGGACGAGGCCGACCAGATGCTCGACCTCGGTTTCATTCACGCCCTGCGCAAGATCCGCGAACTGGCACCCAAGAACCGGCAGACGCTGTTCTTCAGCGCGACCATGCCCAAGGCGATCAAGGAACTGGTGAGCGGCTATTGCAACAATCCGGTGCAGGTTTCGGTCACGCCTGAAAGCACGACGGCGGAACGCATCGACCAATATCTGTTCATGGTGCAGCAGGACGAAAAGCTGAGCCTGCTCCAGATGATCCTGCAGCGCCGCCATGCAGTGCCGGGCGATTTTGAACGCATCCTGATCTTCACCCGCACCAAGCATGGCGCGGACCGGGTGGTGAAGAAGCTGAGCCAGGCCGGGATCGAGGCGAACGCCATCCACGGCAACAAGTCGCAGCCCCAGCGCCAGCGCGCGCTCGATGAATTCCGCAAGGCCCGCGTGCCGATCCTGATTGCGACCGATGTCGCCGCGCGCGGGATCGACATTCCGGGCGTGAGCCACGTGATCAATTACGAACTGCCCAACGTGCCTGAACAATATGTCCACCGCATCGGGCGCACGGCGCGGGCGGGGCGCGATGGGGTGGCGATTGCCTTCTGTGCCGAGGATGAACGCGCTTACCTCAAGGACATCCGCAAGGTGACGGGCGCAGAGCTTGATCGGCTCCCGCTCCCGGACAATTTCCGCGCCGTGGTGGAAGGCGAAGGCCCGGAAAAGCCCGCGCCGCGTGTGCCCATGAAGCGCGTGCAGCCGCGTCCGCTCGGCCAGCGCAAGCCTCAGGGTCAGGGGGAACGCCGTCCGCAGCAGGGCGAACAGCGCCGTGCCGCAGGTGCGCCTCAGGGCGAGCACAGGGGTGAGCGGCGTCCGCAAGGTGATCGGCGCGCGCCGCATGGTGAACAGCGCGGTGAGCCGCGCCGGGCTGAGGGCGAGCGTCGCCCGCAGCAGGGTGGCAAGCCTTCGCAGGGCGCTCGTCCTCAGGGCGGCAATGGTGGCGGCCAGCACCGCGGCGGGCAGGGACGTCCGCAAGGACAGGGCCATGGCGCCGCCGGGAACGGTGGCGGTGGCAATCGCGGTCGTGGGGGGCGTGGCCGGCCGGGCGGCGGCGGTGGGCGTCCGCGCGCCGCGCAGGGCTGACACGGCCCGCCCATACGTCTGAAGCAGAGCATTTTGGGCCTCGATGGTTGCCGCCATCGGGGCCTTCGCCCATATGCGCTGCGAACCTTGCGGGAGCAGCGTAATGTCGGCCGAATATGATTATGACCTCTTCACCATCGGTGCAGGCTCGGGCGGGGTACGCGCCAGCCGCGTTGCCGCTGCGCACGGTGCGCGCGTTGCGGTGGCGGAGGAATACCGGGTCGGCGGCACCTGCGTGATCCGCGGCTGCGTGCCCAAGAAGATGCTTGTTTACGGCGCACATTTTGCCGAGGATCTTGAAGATGCAAGGGCATTCGGCTGGACGATCGAAGGCAAGCGTTTTGACTGGAAGTCCCTGCGCGATGCGGTGCAGACCGATGTGACCCGGCTTGAGGGGTTATACGGACAGACCCTTTCGAACCACAGCGTGACGATCTTCAACGAACGCGCCACCATCACCGGGCCACATCAGATCACCCTCGCCAGCGGCCAAATCATCACCGCCCGGTACATCCTCATCGCCACCGGCGCGCGCCCGCATGTGCCCGAGTTTCCCGGCAGCGAGCATGTCATCACCTCGAACGAGGCCTTCCATCTCGATGAACTGCCGCGCCGCATCCTGATTGCGGGCGGGGGCTATATCGCCAATGAATTTGCCGGGATCTTCAACGAATTCGACTGCAAGGTGACGATTGCGAACCGATCGGACACGATCCTGCGCAGCTATGATGCGGCCGTGCGTGACCGGCTGCTGCAGATTTCAATGGTCAAGGGTATCAGCTTCCTGTTCCATGCCGAATTCGAAAGCATCGAATGCCAAGCCGATGGCACGCTGCTGGTGAAGCTCACCGGGCAGGAGGCGTGCGAATATGACGCGGTAATGGTTGCCACAGGGCGTGTGCCCAACATCGAAGGGCTGGGGCTGGAGAGCGTCGGCGTCGAAACCGGCGCACGCGGCGAGATCATCGTCGATGCCTTCAGCTGCACCAATATCGATCACATTTACGCCGTGGGCGATGTGACCGACCGGGTGCAGCTCACCCCCGTGGCAATCCGCGAGGGACAGGCCTTTGCCGATTCCGTGTTCGGCCCGGGCGAGGCCTATGCCGTCGATCATTCCTGCGTCCCCAGCGCCGTTTTCAGCCACCCTCCGATTGCCGCGGTTGGCCTGACTGAAAGCGAGGCGCGCAATACCCTTGGCAATATCAAGGTCTATCAATCGGACTTCCGCCCGATGAAGAACGTCGTGGCGGGCCGTAACGAACGCAGCCTTTACAAGATGATCGTCGATGCGGCCTCCGGGCGGATTGTCGGCATCCACATGATCGGCCCCGATGCGCCCGAAATCATGCAAGCTGCCGCCATCGCGGTGAAGGCGGGTCTTACCAAGGCTGATTTCGATGCCACCGTGGCGATCCACCCGACCATGGCCGAGGAACTGGTGCTGTTCAAATAGGGCGGCAGCGCGGGCGCCTTCGCGCTTTTGCCACGTTGACGCTTGGCGCACGCTAAGGCAACGCAACGCGCAAACCGAGACAGAGAGGAACACCCCAGTGTCCGCCAACATCGCCGAAATGGAACGCCGCCGCGAAGCCGCCCGCATGGGCGGCGGAGAAAAGCGCATCGAAGCCCAGCACGCCAAGGGCAAGCTGACCGCGCGCGAACGGCTCGACGTGCTGCTCGACGAGGGCACCTTCGAAGAGATCGACACCTATGTCGAGCACGACTGCATGGATTTTGGCATGGAAACCCAGCGCATCCCCGGCGACGGGGTGGTGACGGGCAGCGGCACCATCAATGGCCGGCTGGTTTACGTGTTCAGCCAGGATTTTACCGTGTTCGGCGGCTCGCTGTCCAAGCGCCATGCCGAGAAGATCTGCAAGGTGATGGACACCGCGATGAAGGTCGGCGCGCCGGTGATCGGTTTGAACGATTCGGGCGGAGCGCGCATTCAGGAGGGCGTGGCCAGCCTCGGCGGCTATGCCGAGGTGTTCCAGCGCAATGTGCTCGCATCCGGCGTGGTGCCGCAGATCAGCCTCATCATGGGGCCGTGCGCGGGCGGCGCGGTCTACTCCCCGGCCATGACCGACTTCATCTTCATGGTGAAGGACAGCTCCTATATGTTCGTCACCGGCCCCGACGTGGTGAAGACCGTCACCAACGAAGTCGTGACGCAGGAGGAACTGGGCGGGGCGATCACCCACACCACCAAAACCTCCGTCGCCGACCTCGCCTACGAGAACGACATCGAGGCGCTGCTGGCGACCCGCCGCTTCTTCGACTTCCTGCCGCTCTCGAACCGCGAGGAGCCGCCGGTGCTCCCGGTGAGCGACCCGTGGGACCGCATCGAGGAGAGCCTCGACACGCTGATCCCCGACAACGCCAACCAGCCCTACGACATGCACGAGGTGATCGCCAAGGTGCTCGACGAGGGCGATTTCTTCGAGATCCAGCCTGCCCACGCCGCCAACATCATCTGCGGTTTCGGCCGGGTCGAAGGCCGCACCGTGGGCGTGGTGGCGAACCAGCCGATGGTGCTGGCAGGCGTGCTCGACATTAATTCCTCGAAGAAGGCCGCGCGCTTCGTGCGCTTCTGCGATGCCTTCGAGATCCCGATCGTGACCTTTGTCGACGTCCCCGGCTTCCTCCCCGGCACCGCGCAGGAATTGGGCGGGATCATCAAGCACGGCGCGAAACTGCTCTTCGCCTATGCCGAGGCGACCGTGCCCAAGATCACCGTCATCACCCGCAAGGCTTACGGCGGGGCCTATGACGTGATGGCCTCCAAGCACCTGCGCGGCGACTTGAACTACGCCTGGCCCACGGCGGAAATCGCGGTGATGGGCGCCAAGGGCGCGGTGGAGATCATCTTCCGCCAAGACCGCGACAACCCCGAGAAGATCGCGGAAAAGACCAAGGAATACGAAGACCGCTTCGCCAACCCCTTCGTGGCGGCCCAGCGCGGTTATATCGACGAGGTGATCCACCCGCACTCGACGCGGCGGCGGATCGCTTTGGGATTACGCAAGCTGCGGACGAAGCAGTTGGAGAACCCGTGGAAGAAGCATGACAATATTCCGCTGTGAGGTTTATCGTGGCTTCAGTTTTCTCTCATAACTCACGCCCGGCAAGGCATGTGGTCCGTGGGCTTCAAGATGCTTCTTGAGCGCGAAGCCGATCTGATAGTCCGAAAAGCAGCCCCGCAACGCGTTGAGGTCGATGGTGTTACGATCAAAGCCGGTGACTTCCCAGACTTCGGTCAGCGCGTTGAAGTTGCTGGCAGGCGGACCAGACTCGCACACGATTTCCCCGTCGGCTGTCGCAATGATGGGCGTGCGCGCACTCGTTTCTGCGTCGCGCCGTCGCTCGGCTTCGCGGGTGATCGAGGCGATACTCTCTTCGACGGGTTGGAGAAGCTCGTCGAAGAAGGTCTTGACGACTTTGACGGCCCGGTTGAAGCTCCGGCCGTCGGATATTTTGGCTCCCTTGGCTTCCTTCTGCAGGCTTCTGAGTTGGGCGAGCAAATCATTGAGGTCGTCGCTCGGTGTGCGCTGGGTCATGCGGCTTCGCGCTTCGATCAAGGCGTCGCGTCGGCGGAACAGGGAGGCGTTGGCTTCTGCAAGCGTGCGACGAATACCGTCCTCGTCGATGTGGAACAGGTTGGAATTGGCCACGAACGTCTCCCCCCTCAGGAATCGTCGAACCCGATTAACCTATCGTATTTTCAGGATGTTGAAAGATGAAACTCGGCCGTCTCAACCACATCGGGGTCGCCACGCCCTCCATCGCGGACTCGATCGCGTTCTACCGCGACGTTATGGGTGCGACGCACATCACCGAGCCCTTCGACCTTGAGGAACAGGGCGTGAAGGTCTGCTTTGTCGACACGCCCGGTGCGGACGGGGCGATGAACGGAACGCAAATCGAGCTGATCGAGCCGCTGGGGGAAAACTCCACGCTTGCCGGCTTCATCGCAAAGAACCCCTTGGGCGGGCAGCATCATGTCTGCTTCGAAGTGCCCGATATCGCCGATGCGCGCTCGGAATTCGAGGCGCTCGGCAAGCGCATCCTCGGCCCCACCCGCATCGGCGCGCACGGCACGCCTATCTTTTTCGTCCATCCCAAGGACATGGGCGGCATGCTTACCGAGATCATGGAGACGCCCAAAGAGGGCACGCATTGGTCGAATTGAGAACAACCGCCTCCCCGGACTTGATCCGGGGCCCCGCTTCTTCTCCCGCGTGGGACAGAAGGAAGAGGGGTCCCGGCTTGGGGGCCGGGAAGGCGTGAGAGAGAGGTTGAACGAATGTCCTACGAAACCATCCGCGTCGAACGTGACGGCCCGCTGCTCACCATCACCTTGAACCGCCCGGAACGCCTCAACGCCATGCCGCCGCAGATGGCGGACGAGTTGGGGCAGGCGTTCTACGACCTTGGCGATGCACGTGCGGTGCTGATTACGGGCGAGGGCAAGGGCTTCTGTTCGGGCGCGGATTTGTCGGCGCGGGGCGAGGCTAGCGCGCTCGGCGGAAAGGGCGGCAGCCACGAGGCGCTGATCAATCACTACAACCCCGCCATCAGCCAGCTGATCCGGGCGAGCGTGCCGGTGATCTGCGCGGTCAACGGCCCGGCGGCGGGCGTGGGATGCAGCCTCGCGCTGGCGGCCGATTTCACCATCGCCGCCAAGAGCGCCTATTTCCTGCAAGCCTTCGTCAATATCGGCCTCGTGCCCGATGGCGGATCGACCTGGCTGCTCACCCGCGCCATCGGCCGCGCGCGCGCCACGCGGATGATGATGCTGGGCGAGAAGATCTCGGCAAGCCAAGCCGAGGAATGGGGCCTCGTCTACAAGTGCGTGGAAGACGCCGACCTGATGACCGAAGCCCGCGCCCTTGCGGAAAAGCTCGCGAACGGGCCGACGGTCGCCTACGCCACGATGAAGCGCAATATCGCCACCGCGCTCGATCAGAACCTGCAAATGGTGCTGCTCGCCGAGGCCGAGGGCCAGCGCATCGCTGGCGCCACCAAGGATGCGATGGAGGGCGGCATGGCCTTCCTCAGCAAGCGCAAGGCCGAGTTCAAGGGGGCGTAACGTCCCAGAAAACCGTTCGCCCTGAGCTTGTCGAAGGGCCGTTTTGCTTTCTAGCGCGTTGCTCCAAAAGAAAGGCAGGGCTTCGACAAGCTCAGCCCGAACGGATGTGATCGAAACATGACCCAAAAGCCCACGCTCGAAGACTGGAATGCCCTCGCCGCCAAGGAAGTGAAGGGCCGCGATCTGACCTGGCACACGCCCGAAGGTTTCGCGATCAAACCGCTCTACACGGCGGAAGATCACGCAGGATTCGATCCCGGCCTCCCCGGCTTTGCGCCCTTCACGCGCGGGGTGAAGGCGAGCATGTATGCGGGCCGTCCGTGGACGATCCGGCAATATGCGGGCTTTTCCACCGCCGAGGAATCGAACGCCTTCTATCGCCGCAATCTGGCGATGGGGCAGAAGGGGCTGTCAGTGGCCTTCGACCTCGCCACCCACCGCGGCTATGATTCCGATCACCCGCGGGTCGTCGGCGATGTCGGCAAGGCGGGGGTGGCGATCGATACGGTTGCGGACATGGAGATCCTGTTCGACCAGATCCCGCTTGATTCCATGAGCGTTTCCATGACGATGAACGGCGCTGTGATCCCGGTGCTGGCCTTTTTCATCGTCGCGGCGGAACGTCAGGGCGTCTCGCAGGACAAGCTCGACGGCACGATCCAGAACGACATTTTGAAGGAGTTCATGGTCCGCAACACCTATATCTACCCGCCCGAGCCTTCGATGCGGATCATCTCAGACATCATCGCATACACCTCGGCCAACATGCCGAAATTCAACAGCATTTCGATCTCTGGTTACCACATGCACGAGGCAGGCGCCACAGCGGTGCAGGAACTGGCCTTCACCATCGCGGACGGCAAGGAATATGCGCAGCGCGCCATGGCGGCGGGGCTGGATATCGAGGCCTTCGCCGGCCGCCTCAGCTTCTTCTTCGGCATCGGCATGAACTTCTTCATGGAGATCGCCAAACTGCGCGCCGCGCGCACCCTGTGGTGGCGCGTGATGGACGGCCTCGGCGCGAAGGACGAACGCTCCAAGATGCTGCGCACCCATTGCCAGACGAGCGGTGTCAGCTTGCAGGAACAAGACCCCTACAACAACGTCATCCGAACCACGGTGGAAGCGATGGCGGCGGTGCTGGGCGGCACGCAGTCGCTCCACACGAATGCTTTGGATGAAGCCATCGCGCTCCCCACCGATTTCTCCGCCCGCATCGCCCGCAACACCCAGCTGGTGCTGCAGGAGGAAAGCGGGATCACCAGCGTCGTCGATCCACTCGGCGGCTCGCACTACATCGAGGCGCTGACCTCCACTCTCGTCGATGAAGCGTGGAAGCTGATCGAGGAAGTCGACGCGGCGGGCGGCATGACTGCCTTCGTCGCCACCGGCGCGCCCAAGGCTGCGATTGAGCGTGCAGCGGCGGAAAAGCAGACCAAGGTGGACAAGGGCGAGACGGTGATCGTCGGCGTCAACAAATACCGCAAGGAAAGCGAAGACGCGCTGGAGACGCTTGAGGTCGACAACCAGATGGTCCGCACCGGCCAGATCGCCCGCCTCGCCAAGGTGCGCGAAGGCCGCAATGAGGCCGCCTGCCGCGCGGCGCTGGCGGCGTTGACCGAGGGCTGCCGCCAAACTTCCGTTCGCCCTGAGCCTGTCGAAGGGCTGCACTTTTCTTCGGAAGGGAAGGACAGTGCTTCGACAAGCTCAGCACGAACGGGATCGGAGAATAATCTCTTGGCGCTCGCGGTGGAAGCTGCCCGCCACGATGCAACGCTGGGCGAGATTTCCGCCGCGATGGAAGAGGTGTTCGGCCGCCACGACGCCACCCCCGCGCCGGTCAGCGGTGTCTATGCCAGCGCCTATGAATTCGACCGCCGCTGGGCGCAGGTGACAGACGGCGTCGAGGCCGTAGGCCGCCGCCTGGGCCGCCGCCCCCGCATCATGATCGCCAAGA
>JAGKSZ010000135.1 GCA_018991295.1 Porphyrobacter sp.
TGGCCTTCTCCGAGGATCGCAGGCAAGCCCGCTCCGCCGGGGCAACCCATTCTGGGTGCATCGATTGATCCTTGACCGCATCGAGAAAATATAAATAAAATGGTTTTCGTAATTACAGGCGGGCCGACTCGCCGAAGGGGAGGTTCATGGTCTGGTTGCGCAAGGCTCTTGCTGTGGTGTTGTTGGCGGCAGCCTGCGCGCTTCCTCCCGGTGCCTCGGCGCAGGCGGTAACCGAAGCCGCCATGCTGATCGGTCCCGTCAATGCTGAGTTCCCGCCTGCGGGTATCGCCCTGCGCAAGGATCTGGCGGCGCCGACGACCATGCAGGACGCCTGGACTATCAAGGGGTGGGTCCGGCTCGATGGCGGCGAGGGCGGGCCACGCACCATCCTCGCGCTGGTTGATGATAAGGGCGAAGAGCTTGTCACTCTGTCTCTGCGCGACGGCCGCATCCTTGCCGAAGCGGGCGGCGCGACCGCCATGTCTGGAATAAAGGGCAAGACGGGCGAATGGCAGCTTGTCACCCTGAAGGCAGGGGCTGGCGGCCTGACGCTGGCGGTCGGGGCAGAACGTCCCGTTCGCTTGCAGGCAGCAGTGCCGGCGCGGGCCGTGGCGCTCGTACTTGCGCCGCGCAAGGGCGGCCGCGACAAGTTCCGCGGCGCGCTTGCGAGCCTCGCCATGTGGCGCGGCGAACCCGCCGCTGCGGCGCGCATGGCATGGCAAAAGCCTGACCCGCGCCTTATCCAGTTCGAGAGCGGCAGTCCGTCTTGGCCGCTCCAGGTCAAGCAGACGATGGGGCAAACTGCGCCGCAGGACCCGGCGACGCTTCCGGTCAGCCACGCCGCCGCAGCGCCGCCCGTCAAAGCCGCAAGGCCAGCCGCCACCCCCCCGCTCGCGCCTGCGGGAGGCAGCCGCTGGACAGTCGGCGCGTGGCGGCTGGTCGCTGCGCCCGAAGTGACAGCGGCTCCGGCGGCCATCGCGCAGCCGGGCTTTGATGCCGGCAGCTGGCTCCCTGCAACTGTTCCGGGGACAATCCTTGCCACCTATGTGGCCAATGGCGTCTATCCTGATCCGGCCTATGGTCTCAACAATCTGCAGATTCCCGAAAGCCTCAGCCGGCAGGACTACTGGCTGCGCACCGAGTTCGTGGTGCCTGCCAGCGGCGATCGCGGCAATCTTGCCCTCGCGTTCAAGGGCATCAACTACGCCGCCGAAATCTGGGTGAACGGCGAGAGGCTGGGCACTACGGAGGGCGCGTTCACGCGCGGCCGCTTCGATCTGCCTGCTGGTTTGCGGGCCGGGACGCGGGTCGCGCTCGCCGTGCGCGTCTCGCCGCCGCCTCATCCCGGCCTGCCGCATGAGGAATCGCTCTCGGCAGGGCCCGGACAGAACGGTGGTTCGATGATGATAGACGGCCCGACCTTCGGAGCCAGCGAGGGATGGGACTGGACGCCCACCGTGCGCGATCGCAACACCGGCATCTGGCAGGATGTTGTGCTCGAAGCGAACGGCAGCGTCAGGATCGGGGATCCCCATGTCCGCACCGTCCTGCCCCGTTCCGACAATACGCTTGCTGAGCTGACCATCACCGTCCCCGTCGTCAATCACAGCGCCGCGGCGCAGGCGGTGGAGATCGAAGCGCGCTTCGGTGATGCGGTTCTGCGCCAGAACGCCGAGATCGCCGCGGGTGCCACGCTGGATGTCCGCTTCACGCCTGAGCGGTTTGCGGCGCTGCGCATCGCCAATCCCAAGCTGTGGTGGCCCAATGGCTATGGCGATCCAGTGCTCCACGATCTCGCGATCACCGCCAGCGTAAATGGCGCGGCGAGTGATGCCCGCAAGATCCGCTTTGGCATCCGCGAAGTGAGCTATGAGCTTTCGCTGGTCGATCCTGCCGAGGAACTGCGACGCGTCACGGTATCGCCTGCGCGCAGTGCGGGCGAACAGCTGATCGATGTGCGCCACAAGGCGATCCGCAAGGTCGAGAACGGCTGGGCTCTCTCGCTCGCACACGACATCGCTGCATCGCCCGCGCTGGCGGCGGCGGCGGACACCTCGCTTGCCCCGCATCTCCTGCTGCGCGTCAACGGCGTGCCGATTGCGGTGCGCGGCGGCAACTGGGGCATGGACGACTGGCTGAAGCGCGTTTCGCGCGAGCGCATGGAGCCCTATTTCCGCCTCCACCGCGATGCCAACGTTAACACCATCCGCAACTGGATGGGACAAAGCACCGAGGAAGTGTTCTTCGACCTTGC
Source organism: Porphyrobacter sp. (assembly GCA_018991295.1). Lineage (GTDB taxonomy): Bacteria > Pseudomonadota > Alphaproteobacteria > Sphingomonadales > Sphingomonadaceae > Erythrobacter. Next base: position 2,255 of record JAGKSZ010000135.1, read on the forward strand.
CGACGAATATGGCCTGCTGGTTCTCAACGACTTCTGGCTGTCAACGCAGGATCACAACGCCGAGCCGGGCGATACAGCACTGTTCCTTGCCAATGCAGCCGATACCGTCAGTCGTTTCCGGCACCACCCCTCGATCGCCTTGTGGATCGGGCGCAACGAAGGCGTGCCGCCGCCCGTGCTCAACACCGGCCTTGAAAAGCTGGTGCGCGAGCTTGACGGGACCCGCGCCTATCTGCCCAATTCGCGCGATGTGAACATGGCCAACAGCGGCCCCTGGAACTACCAGCCGCCCGAGGCCTATTTCACCCGCATCGGGCGCGGCTTTTCGACCGAGGTGGGCACGCCCTCCTTCCCCACGCTCGAAACCTTCAAGACGATGATGCCGGCCGAGGATCAATGGCCGATCAGCGACGCCTGGGCCTATCACGACTGGCATCAGGGCAAGGCGGGCGATGTCGCCAGTTTCATGAAGGCGATGGAGAACCGTTTGGGCGCGCCCACCGATCTCGCCGATTTCGAGAACAAGGCGCAATTGCTGAATTACGAGGCGCACCGCGCGATCTTCGAGGGGATGAACGCAGGGCTGTTCACGCGCAATTCCGGGCGGCTGCTGTGGATGACCCAGCCCGCCTGGCCGAGCACGACGTGGCAGATCTACAGCCACGATTACGATACGCACGCCGCCTTCTACGGCACCCGCAAGGGCGCAGAGCCGGTCCACGTGCAGGTCAATCTGCCCGATCGTAAACTGGCGGTGGTCAACAGCCTTGGCACGCCGATCGCCGCCGCGCAGTTGCGGGTGCGCAATGTCGCGCTGGACGGCACGTTGCTCGACGAGCGGGTGATCCCGGTCGAAGCGCCTGCCCTTGGCGTGATCGAGGCGGGCGAGGCTGTGCCCGAGGCTGTTTTCGCCCGTGCACCGGTGGTCATCACGAAGCTGGAACTGCTCGGCAGCGATGGCAGTGTGCTGAGCGAGAACCTTTACTGGCTTGCACGCGAGCCTGCCGCCTACCGCGCGATGAGCGCCATGCCGGACGCTGCCGTCTCCGTCACGGCGCGGCACGTGGCGGATGCGGGCGAGCATGTGATCGAGGCGAGCGTGACGAACGGCGGCAGTCAGCCTGCTCTGCTGGTCAAGCTGACGGTGCAAGACGCAGGCGGCGAGCGCGTGCTGCCGGCCTATTACAGCGACAACTACGTCTCCCTTCTGCCCGGCGAGACGCGGGTGCTGACCATCCGTTCGCCCCGCACCGCGCCTGCGCCTGCAAGCATAGGCGTGCGCGGGTGGAATGTCGCCGCAGCAAGCGTGCGGGTGCAGCCATGAGGGCGGATCAAGGGGGAAGGTCGTGATGGAGGATACCATGCTGGCGGGCGTCGAGCTCGGGGGGACGAAGTGCGTTTGCGTACTGGCCACGCCAGATGGCGAGATACTCGCCGAGGAGCGGGTCGATACGCTCGCGCCTGAGGTCACGCTGCCGCAGATCAAGGCGGTGCTGGGCCGCTGGTTCGGTGCCGGGCGACCAATAGGCGGCCTCGGGATCGCGTCCTTCGGGCCGGTCGACGTTGATCGCGCCTCGCCGCGCTGGGGCCACATCGGCCAGACGCCCAAGCCGGGCTGGGCGGGCATCGCCGTGGCACAGGAACTGGGCGATGGTCTGTGCGTGCCTGTCACGCTGGATACCGACGTCAATGGCGCGGCGCTGGCGGAACTGCGCTGGGGCGCGGCGGCGGGGCTTCAGGATTTCGCCTATGTCACGATCGGCACCGGGGTCGGCGTAGGGCTCATCGTCGGGGGCAAGCCGATTGCCGGGTTCGGTCATTCGGAGCTTGGCCATATGCGCGTGGCGCGGGTTGCTGGCGATACGTGGGAAGGTTCTTGCCCCTATCACGGCGACTGTGTGGAGGGGCTGGCCGCCGGGCCTGCGATCATCGCGCGTTCGGGCATGCGTGCCAGCCTGATCGCCCTTGACGATCCGATCTGGCACTTGGTCGGCCACGCCATCGCGCAGATGCTGCACAATATCGTGCTGACCGCGACCCCGCGCCGCATCTTTCTGGGCGGGGGCGTTATCACCGCCCAGCCGCAGCTATTCCCGATCATCCGCCGCGAATTGCAAGCGAGCCTCAATGGCTATGTCAGCTCGGCCGAGCTTGACCGGATCGAGGAATATGTCGTCCCGCCGAGCCTCGGCACGCGGGCGGGGCCGTTAGGGCCGATTGCGCTTGCCGCAGCATCAGTGCCGCGCAGCCTGCTGCAGGTCGTCCCGGCGGCCTGATCTCAGGCGTCGATCTTCATCAGCGCGGTGCGGTTGGGCAGGAACCTGTTTGAGAACGGCAGGATCGCGGCACCGATGGCAGCGGCATCCTCGGCCAGTTCGGCGCGGCGGATGGGCGCCCGCACGGGCAGCGACACGCCGCGGTGGCGCACATTGATCGCAAGGCGATCGCACAGCTGATCGACCAGACCCGCCGGCAGCCGCCCGCCGATGAAAATCGCATCGGGATCGATCACCGCATTGATCACCATCAGCGGATCGGTGAGCTGATCTGCGGTCTTCTCGACCCATTCCGCAGCTGCGGCGCTTGCCTCCGCCCCCAGCGCATCAAGCGGGCCGGGATCGGGGAAGCCAGCTTCGGCAAGGTGGCTGTAGAGCCCAGAGAGCGAGGCGATGTCCTGCAACACCACCGGATTGCGGCGGGTCCGGCCGATGGGCAGGAAGCCGATCTCGCCGCTGCGTCCGGTGGCTCCTGTGACAGAATGTCCGTCGATCACCAGTCCCCCGCCGAGCCCTGCGCTGACCAGCAGGTAGAAGAACGTCGGCGCGACCCGCCCGTGGCCGAATTGCAGTTCGCCGATGGCCGCTGCGGTCGCATCGTTCTCTGTGATCACTTCCAGCCCGTGCGCGCCCAGCAGGTGCTTGGGATCGGTCGCTTCCCATACGCCGAAATCGGCCGGACGGTTGGGCAGATCGACCCCGCCGAAATCATCGGGAATGGCAAGACCGATCCCGGCAACCCGGTCGATGTCGATCATCCCGGCGGCGCGCATCGCATCGATGTTGCGGGCGACAAAATCGCGCACCTGATCGGGCATCGGGAAGGGGATGTTTTCCACCACGCGGTGCCGCAGTTCACCGAGGAAATCGAGCGCCACGAGGGTCATGTGATCGCGGTCAACATTGACCCCGATCGAGAACGCCCCGTCGGGATTGATCGCGAGCTTGAGCGCCGGCTGCCCGCGCTCGCCCCGGCGGCGGCCCGCTTCGATGATCAGGCCATCGGCAAACAGCTTGCGCGCGATGTTGGTGATGGACGGCGGGGTGAGCCCGGTGATCTCGGCAAGTTCAACCTTGGTCACGGGCGCATTGAGGCGGATCGCCTGCAAGGTGACGCGCAGATTGTGCGAGCTGCCGCGTTCCAGATTGGTACCGGACAACCCGTTGCTGAGCAGGTTCACCCGGTCGCGCGAGGAGATGCCGACACCTGAAGGCTTGCGTTCAGTTGTCGCCATTGGTGCACTTTCTCCTTTTGTGAGCCAGCTTTGGTCAGGGCCGGTTTACCTGCCGTTGCGCTCCGGTGCAATTTATACAAGGCGGCCCGATCCAGCCCTGTGGATCAGGCAGAGAGAGCGCCCACCGCCTTACCGGTGGCCGGTCTTTCCACCTTCGGCCTTCATGCCGTTCCTGAGGTCGCCCTCGGTGCCGTCACGCAGCCAGCGGTCGGGGAACTGACCGGGGCCTGCACCGTGGCGATTGCGCAGCACCGAACCTTCATCGAGCCTTTCGGTGAAGGTCACGCTGCTGCGGCCCTGCTGCGGATCGAGACCGGTGAACAGCTCGGCGCGCATCTTCTTCACCACCGGGCGCAGCTTGGGATCGGCGATGAGGTTGCGCATCTCCTTCGGGTCTTCCTTGAGGTCGTAAAGCTCCTCGGTGTCCCAGACGCCGTGATACTGGATATACTTGTAGCGGTCCCCGCGCAGCGCGAAAGTCGTCGGGGTCTGGGGGTAGTTGTATTCCCAGTAATATTCGTAGTTGAGCGAAGTCCGCCATGGGCCATTGAACGCCCGGCCCATCATCAGATCGGCATAGCTCATCCCGTCGAAACGCACACCCTCGGGCGGCTTGGCTCCGGCCAGCGCAAGGAAGGTCGGCGCGATATCGATATTGGCGACGATCTCGTTCACCACGCGCCCCTTGGGCATCCCGCCGCCGAAAGCGATCAGCGGCACACGCATCGATTCCTCGTAGGCGCTGCGCTTGTCGATCATACCATGTTCGCCGAACAGAAAGCCGTTGTCGCCCATCATCACGACGATCGTGTTCTCCAGCATCCCCTTCTTCTTGAGCGCGGCGAGGATATCGCCGATCCCTTCGTCCACGGCACTCAGGGTCTCGTTGTAGCGCTGCTTGAAATCGACCACATCGAGCGTCGAGTGGTAGGGGAACTCCACACCATGCCACGAATTGCGCTGGTCCTTGGTCCAGCGCGGCTTGCCTTCGTAATTTTGAGGCGTGTCGGCCATGCTGGCGGGAAGCCTGATCGCATCGCGCTTGACGGTGCCTTCGTGGCGCTTGGCGGGGATGAAGTCGGCGTGGACCGCCTTGTGGCTGAGATAGAGGAAGAACGGGCGCTTGCCGTCCTGCTGCTTCAGCCAGTCGAGCGCGTAGCCGTTCAGTTCATCGGTGATGTAGCCTTGTCGTTCGATCGGCTTGCCATCGATGTTGAGCGTGTGGCGTGGGCCGCCCTTGCCGTTGTCGGGCAGATATTCGCCTTGCCCCTTGAAGCTGATCCAGCGGTCGAAACCGGGCTGCGGATCGTCGCTGTGGCCGCCCATGTGCCACTTGCCGATGAACGCCGTCCGGTATCCGGCGGCCTGCAGCGCCATGGGGAAGAAGAAAGTGCCGGGGCGGAACTTGATGTTGTTATCCGCGATCCCGTGGTTGTGCATGTACTGGCCCGTCAGGATCGAGGCGCGGCTGGGGCTGCACAGGGCGGTGGTGACGAAGGCGTTGGGGAAATAGACACCCTCGCGCGCGATCCGGTCCATGTTGGGCGTGTTGAGCGCGGGGTCGAGGAAGCCCATCGCATCGTAACGCTGGTCATCATTGAGGATGAAGATGATGTTGGGCTGAGGGCGCGCTGCCTCGGCCTGCGCTTCGGCGGCCTCGGGCCAGCTGAGCGTGGTTACCGTCACGACCGCGACCGCGAGACTGGCGAGGCCGATCCTTCCGAACGAACGCAAACCTGTCATGACAATCCTCACCTTCTGTTCTGCGCATGGGCGCGTGCGGCCCTGCATTTTCAAGCCTGACTTGCCGGCCCCCGCGCGACAAGCATTTCGCCGCCCGCGGTAATCGCAATTTCGACCGATGCTTCGGCCAGCCACACGGTACCCGCCGCCAGCGCGGTATCGGCGGAGGTGCATCCGGGCGCCGTGGGCATCAACCAAACAGGATCAGCCGCGCTCGCTGCGACATGGTGATCGGCAGCGCCGACCAGCCGCTCGATCGTGAACTTCGGCGCCGCTACCAGCTCGTCTCGGGCCGGGCCGATCGCGCGCGCCGGACGATGCACGAAGGGACCGGCGATGGCGGAGGCGATGCTCTCGTCAAGCTGCAAGGGGCGCGGGCGGCCGTAATCGTAGAGCCGGTAGGTAAGGTCGACGTTCTGCTGGATTTCGAGCACCGAAAGCCCCGCGCCGATCGCGTGGACGGTTCCGGCGGGCACATAAAAGAAGTCCCCCGGCGAGACCGGGTGCCACACCATCAGGTCCTCGATGCTGCCATCGAGCGCGGCGGCGCGCAGTTCCTCGTCCGAAAGCTCCTGCACGAAGCCTGCCCCGATTGTTGCACCCGGCTGGGCGGAAAGGACGTACCACGCCTCTTCCTTGCCGCAGCGATGGCCGCTGGCGCGGGCCTGATCGTCGTTGGGATGGACCTGGATCGAAAGCTTTTCCGATGTGAACAGGCGTTTCACCAGCAGATCCGGCGCAGCATCATCGGCAAACCAGATTTCGCCGATGGGTTCGTCGGTATTGGCCGCATCGCCATAGATCGCGGGAATCGCACGCTGGCCCCAGACCTTTTCGACCGCGTGTCCCTGAAGTTGCCGGAGCGCCATTGCCCGTCCCCTCAGTGTCCGGCAGCAGCCGGTGCCGCGCCGCTGCGCAGCACCGCCGCACGGCGTGCGGCAAGGCCGAAGCCCACCAGCAGCGCATAGCACGCCGCCGGCACGAGGAAGGCGGTCGCATAGCTCGTCGCCCCCGACACCAGCCCCACCAGCAGCGGCACGGCTGCACCGCCGACAATGGCAAAGCACAGGAACCCGGAGGTCGCCGCCTCGCTCGCGCTCGAACGTTCGAGCGTCAGGGTGAAGATCACCGGGAACATGATCGAATTGAACAGCCCGATACCGAGCGCGGCATAGCCCGCCGTCGCTCCGCCGACCCCGGCCACGAACAGGCAGATCGCGCAGGCCGCCCCGGCGAAGATCGCCAGCAGCGCGGTCGCAGGCACGCGCGTCAGCAGAGCAGAGCCCGCCAGCCTTCCGACCATTGCGCCGCCCCAGTAGAGGCTCACCATCTTGCCGGCCTGTTCGAGCGGGACGCCAAGCACGTCCTCGCTGTTGAGGAACAGCGCCATCTGCGTGCCGATCGCCACCTCCGCGCCGACATAGATGAAGATCGCCGCCCCGCCGAGCTGCGCCCAGCGTGATGACGCCGCTTCAGCCAGAAGCGCCACAATCGAAGGCTGCGCGCCGGTCTGCGCAGGCTCGGGCATGGCGCGGGTTATGAGGCCGCGCGCCCACCAGATGAACAGCGCCAGCGCTGAAATCAGCACCGCGATCCACAGGAAGGCGGCATCGATCCCGATCAGCGCCGCTTCGCGCACGCCCGCGTCAAGCTGTTCGCCCTCCTTGATCTCGACGCCCTTCAGGAACAATAGCGCGCCAAGATAGGGGCCAATGAAGGTGCCGAGGCTGTTGAAGGCCTGGCTGAGCGTCAGGCGCAGGTGGCTGCGCTCGGGCTTGCCGAGCGCGGCGGCCAGCGGGTTGGCAGCGACTTGCAGAATGGTGATGCCGCTCGCGAGGATGAACAGGCCCAGCAGCACCAGCGCATAGACCGCAAGATTGGCCGCCACCAGCATCAGCATGCAGCCCGCGATCATCGTCACCAACGCAATCAGCACGGTTGGCACTGACCTGCGCCGCGCGAGCAGCGCTGCGGCGGGCAGGCTCATCACGCCATAAGCGATGAAGAAGGCGGATGCGCTCAACTGCGCCTCGAAGTCGGAAAGGCTGAATATGCCTTTCACTGCGGCCACCAGCGGGTCGATCAGCGAGGTGATAAAGCCCCAGGCGAAAAACAGCGTGGTGACCGATGCGAAGGCGAATTGCGTGGTCGCCGAAGCGCCCGGGCTGCCCGCCGATTCCGCAGCGGGAGCGATGCCGGAAGCATCCTTTGCGTCCATCCGAATTCCCCTCGCCAACTCGCTGCCCGTCTGCATGATCCCGCTTCGACAGGATCGGCAGGCAGTCGTTTCTTGTCGCGCTGATGATAGCGCGCAAACGGGGGGTGTAAAGAAAATTGTTTTAGGTATTATGCGGGCGCAATCTGGGTATTGCGGCTTGCTGTTTCGGGGCAGGCCGCGCAAGTTTGATAAAAGGACGCTCGTTAATCTTCCGGATTGGCCGAGCGCGTAGGGAAGGATTGGCAATGCGGCACCGGGCATGGATAGCGCTGGCGCTGGTCGCGTTATGCGCCGCCTGAAATGGCGACGGGCCATGTCACCATCACCGAAAAGCCGGTCGATCCGGCGCAGTTTGGCGGGCCGGTGGAGCAGATCCCTACTCACATGCTCCAGCCCGGCCCGGTCCAGGCCAACAGCTGGCAGGGCGTGTCAGTTGGCGCGGGCCAAAAGCGCCGTGCGCGGCGTCTCCGGCGATACGCCGAGGTAGCCCAGCTGCGCGGCGCGGAACACCGATTGGGCGCGGTTCACCGCCCTCAGCTTCGCGCAGGCACGGGTCACATGGTAGCGCACCCCGGCATGGCTGCACCCCAGGATGATGCTGATTTCATAATCGGTCTTGCCGTGGGCGACCCAGCTTAAGCATTCCAGCTCGCGCGGGGACAGCAGGCTTTCGGTCGGCAGGTAGCGATCATCGCGGGCGACGCCGGCATAGCTGGTGATGAACTGCCAGATCGCAGGCGCCAGCGGCGCGGCACTGGCGGCAAAGCGTGCTGCCAGATCGGTCTCGCCTTCATCCTGCGCGGTCAGGATTGCCGCGCCAACCTGTCCCAGCGGCATGTGGATCGGAATGACAATCCCGGCCGCAGGGCTGGGCGCGTGGCCCATTTCGGCAAGATCGATCTGATCCAGCAACCGGTTGGCCGAGCGGCTGCGGATGCCATCGCGGTTCATCCACAAGGGTTCTGCCGCCACCCGCGCGGCGCGCAGCAGGGGCGAGCGCATGGCGCGGTCCACTTCGCGCCAGGGGGCCAGCGCCTCATCGGACCAGCCGAAGGCCGCTGCATTGATCGGGGTGCCATCCAGATCGACCGGTTCGGCGAGGGTCGAAAGATCGTGCCACACCATGATCGCAAGGCCGTGGCCTTCGACCTTGCGGGCGAGGGCCCGTGCGGCGGACAGGATATCCTCGGCCACGCGGATCATGGCATCGGTGCGGGCCTGCGGGGCGGCGGCGCCGCTGTCGAACCGGCGAAGTTCCAGCACATTGGTGGCCATCGGCAATCTCCTTGCGAGAGGTGCTCGCAGGCGGGTGATGTTGCGCAAGTCCCGCGGCGCGTCCAATGTTAATTTGCAAATTTGCAAACTGCCAATTTGCAAACTATCCCATGGCGCATGGGAACACGGCCACGAATCTTTGCAGGCGCCCAGCTCAAGGCCCTGCGTGAACGGCGCGGGATGATGCAGGCCGATCTGGCCGCGCAGCTGGCGATCAGCCGCTCCTATCTCAGCCAGATCGAACATGACGACCGGCCCCTGACCCCGCGCCTGATCGAAAAGGTGGCCAGCCTGTTCCCGCTCGACTGGCAGGATTTTCCGGGCGAGGATGCCGAACAGCTTTCGCTGCTGCTGCGCGAGGCGGTGAGCGATCCGATCTTCGATGCGCCGCTGCCGCCTGAAGCGGTGGCGCGGCTGGCGCAGCAGCAGCCCGCCTTTGCGCGGCGCTTTGTCGAACTGCACGAGGCCCTGCGCCGCGCCAACCAGCGGCTCGAAATGGTCGACGAGGCGATCTCGGTCGAAACCGATCAGGGGGCGCGCCTGCCGTGGGAGGAGGTGCGTGACTGGTTTCACCTGTCGAACAATTATGTCGATGCCATCGATCGCGCCGCCGAACGGCTGGGGGCGGGGCTGGCAGGCGCGGACGGCGTGCCGGCCACAGCGGCGCTGCTGGCGCACCTTACCGATGCGCACGGCATTGCAGTGGATCTCACCCCGGCCGACAGCCTGCGCAGTTTCGACGAGGGCGAGCGCGTGCTGCGCATCGATTCCAGCCAGCCGCCTGCCAGCATGCGCTTTCAGATTGCCTATCATGTCGCGGCCACTTCGCTGGGCGATGTGATCCGCGATGTCGTGGCAGGCGCGCGGCTGCGTAGCCCGGTTGCCCGCGAATTGCTGACGGTGGGACTGGGCAATTATGCCGCTGGCGCGGTGCTGATGCCCTATGGTCAGTTCCGCCGTCTGGCGCGTGCGTTTCGCCATGATGTCGATCGGCTGGCGCTCACATTCCAGACCAGTTTCGAGCAGACCTGCCACCGCCTCTCGACCATGCAGCGCGAAGGCGAGCGGGGCTTGCCGATCTTCTTCTGCCGGGTCGACATGGCGGGCAACATCACCAAGCGCCACAGCGCCACCCGCTTTCAGTTCGCGCGCTTTGGCGGGGCCTGCCCGCTGTGGATCGTGCATGAGGCCGCTGCGATCCCCGACCGCATCCTCGTGCAGCTTGCCGAAACGCCCGATGGCCTGCGCTATGTCTCGATCGCCAAGGGGCTGGTGAAGGCCTCGGGCCGGTTCGATCGCACCCCGCGCCGCTATGCCGTGGCGCTGGGCTGCGAGGTGCAGCACGCGGGCGATTTTCTCTATGCCGACGGGCTCGATCTGTCGTCCGGGCGAGGGGTGACGCCGATTGGCGTGTCCTGTCGCATCTGCCCGCGCGACGATTGCGAACAGCGCGCCTATCCGCCCAGCGGGCAGAAGATCGCCGTCGATCCGCTGCGGCGCCGGATCGTGCCCTATCGCGTCATCGACTGAATTGGGCGCGCCCGATTGCCTGTTTCCCGCAGGCGCAAGCCGGGTTAGGATGGGCACGGCAGGCAGGTGAATTGCGGAGGCGGGCGCGCCGATGGTCGATGAAGCGACGGAGCGTGAGAGCGCGGCGAATGGTGAGGCCGGGGGCGGGGAACAGCACAGTCGCCGCCGACGCCGGGTGCGGGTGCGAAGGCCGCCCAAATCCCGCTGGCCGCTGCGCATCGCGCTGGCGCTGTTGCTGGCCGTGACACTGTGCGGCGGGATCTGGCTGGCGATTTCCCTTCCTGTTTGAACGCGCAGGCATCAGGGCGCGGCAGCGATGGTTGCGGCATAGGCTGCCGGATCGGCATTGCCACCAGTCAGCATGATCACCGTATCCGCGTCCACAGGCACCTTGCCCGCCAGCGCGGCTGCCAGCGCCGCAGCGCCGCCCGGTTCGACCACCAGGCGCAAGTTGGCAAAGGCAAACCGCTGGGCGGCGCGCACTTCATCGTCGGTTACGGTCACGCCCGGTTCGGCACGGCCTTTCAGGAAGTTGAGGTTCAGCGGCTTGGTCGCGGTAGGCTGGAGCGCATCGCAGATCGTTTTCGGGGCATCGGGTGCGGCATGGACGATTGCGCCTGTCGCCAGCGCCTGTCCGACCATGTCCCAGCCGACCGGCTCGACCGGATGCACCGCACTGTCCGGAGCGCCCAGTGCGAGGCCCGCGGTCAGCCCGCCGCCCCCGCAGCAGGCGATGATGCGGCTCGGCGCGCGGCCCAATTGTGCTGCAATTTCAATCGCTGCACTGCCTTGCCCTTCGATCACCCAGGGATCGCCAAAGGCGTGCCCCAGCGTGCCCCCGCGCTCCGCGATCAGCTTTGCCGCCACGGCATCGCGGTCTTCGCCCCCGTGTTCGGCCGGGGCGCGCTGGTAGAGCACAATTTCTGCCCCCAAGGCTTTGGTATTGGCGAGTTTTACCGCCGGTGCATCATGCGGCATCACGATGGTCGCGCTGATCCCCAGCCGCCGCGCGCTCCACGCCACACCTTGCGCATGGTTGCCGGATGACACCGCCACCACGCCGCCCTTGCGTTCCTCCGGCGTAAGCGAGGCCAAGCGCCACCACGCACCCCTGATCTTGAACGATCCGATCGGTTGCAGCACTTCGGCCTTCACCCAGGCGCGAACGCCGCCGATCTCCACGGCAAGCAGCGGGGTGGGGGGCAGGATGCCTGCGACCGACTCGGCGGCGGCGATCACGCCTTCGTGGGTGGGGGTTCGTTCAGTCATGGGGCCTGTAACCTGTCTGTTGGAGACACATGAGACACTGTCCAGAAACTGAAAACCGCCCGCTTGCAAGACCCACCTGACAGCTGATGACGGCGGGGAGAGCAGCATAAGGGGGCCATGTGCGCAAGTTGGCGGATCTGGCCCCTGTAGGAAACGGGGATCATTTGTCCCGGTCGCTGCGTTGGACTAAGGCCCCGCGCAAGATTCGCATTACGAAAGGTTCTGATCATGTCCGCAGCCAAGTCCAATACGGTCCTCGTCATCGGCGCGGGCGGGGTCAGTTCGGTGTGCGTCCACAAGATGGCGTTCAATCCGGACATCTTCCCCGAAATCCACCTTGCCAGCCGCACCAAATCGAAGTGCGATGCGATTGCCGCTTCGGTGAAGGAACGCTGCGGGCGCGATATCGCGACTTATGAGATCGATGCCGAGGAAGTCCCGGCGATGGTCAACCTGATCCGCAAGACGGGGGCAGGCCTCGTCGTCAACCTCGCGCTGCCCTATCAGGACCTGCCGATCATGGACGCCTGCCTTGAGGCCGGGGTCGATTACCTCGACACCGCCAATTACGAGCCCAAGGACGAGGCCAAGTTCGAATATAAGTGGCAGTGGGCCTATCAGGAGCGTTACAAGGACGCAGGCCTGATGGCGCTGCTCGGAACCGGCTTCGATCCGGGCGTGACCAGCGTCTTCACCATGTGGCTCAAGAAGCACAAGCTGAAGACCATCCGCCAGCTTGATATCCTCGATTGCAACGGCGGCGATCACGGCCAGCATTTCGCCACCAACTTCAACCCGGAAATCAACATCCGCGAAGTGACCGCGCCTGCCCGGCACTGGGAGAACGGCGAGTGGGTGGAAACCCCTGCCATGTCGAACAAGGTCGCCTTCGATTTCGAGGCGGTGGGCCCCAAGAACATGTATCTGATGTATCACGAGGAGCTGGAAAGCCTTGCGAAGTTCGTCCCCGAGCTGGAGCGTGCGCGCTTCTGGATGACCTTTGGCGATCAGTACATCACCCACCTCACCGTGCTCCAGAATGTCGGCATGACCTCGATCGAGCCGGTGAAGTATCAGGGCAAGGATATCATCCCGCTGCAATTCCTCGCCGCAGTCCTCCCCAAGCCCGAAACGCTGGGCGAGACGACCAAGGGCAACACCAATATCGGCGTAATCGCCACCGGCGAGGCGCTGGACGGTTCGGGCGAGAAGACGTTCTACATCAAGAACATCTGCAGCCACGAAGCGGCTTACGAAGAAACCGGCAATCAGGCCGTCAGCTACACCACCGGCGTCCCCGCGATGATCGGCGCGGCGATGATGGTGCAGGGCCACTGGCAGGGCGAGGGCGTGTTCAACATCGAACAGCTCGATCCCGATCCCTTCATGGCGATGCTGAACGAACACGGCCTGCCGTGGACTGTCGAGGAACTGGAGGGGCCGGTCGATTTTTGATGCGAGCGTCGGCATCAGCCCTGTTCGTTTTGGCCGGGTTGTTGTCGGCGTGCGCCAAGCCTGAAACAGAAAACCTGCCGCTGATCCCATCTGAGTTTCAAGGACGTTGGGGTTCAAGCGCGCAGGACTGTGTTCGCGCAGCTGACGGGCGGGGTGATTGGTTGTTCGTGACTGATAGGTCAGTGGGTGGCTATGATCACATGTACGAACTGGCCGAGCTGGCTCTCGATGGCAAAAACGCCTACTTCATTACTGCTCGTGGAGGGCCGTCCGGTCACATGAAACTCGTGAGCCCGAACACCTTGCGCGTGCAGTATGTTGGCGAGGATGTCGTTGATCTGACCCGTTGCTCGAAGGACAGTGACCGCTGATGCCTACCTTCGCAGGTGCCGCTTGTTCCGCCCGGTTTTAGCAGCGCTCACCCTGCTGGCGCTTGCCGCCTGCGACAGTGCCGCTCCGCCGCCGCGCGAGGAGGTGCCCAAACTCGCCGTGGACACCGGCTGGCCGACTATCCCCGAAGGCGCGAAGTTCGGTGAGGTCAGCGGCGTCGATGTGGACGCTAGGGGCAATGTCTGGGTGCTGCAACGTGCGGGGCGCGTCTGGGAAGAACCGTTCCCGGCCGATCCCATTGCCGCGCCCACGGTATTCAAGTTCGCGGCCGATGGCACCTTGCTGGCTCAGTGGGGCGCAGGGCAGTTCATCATGCCCCATGGCATCTCGATCGACGCAGGCGGCAAGGTGTGGATCACCGATGTCGCGCGCGAACAGGTGTTTCGCTTCTCCCCCGAAGGTCAGCTTGAACTCACCCTCGGGGAAAAGGGCGTGACCCGTCAGGATGCTGCCCATTTCGGACGGCCAGCCGATGTCGCCTTCCTGCCCGGCCGCGTGCTGGTGGCCGATGGCTATGTGAACACGCGCATCGCGGAGTTCACGCCGGACGGGACATTCATCCGCGACTGGGGCAACTTCAAGATCGCCCATGCCGTGGCGGTGGACGATCAGCGCATCTATGTCGCAGACCGTGAGAATGCGCGGATCATGGTCTATGATCACGCGGGCAAGCAAGCCGCAGCCTGGGCCTCGCCATCAGGCAACCACACCTATGGTCTGAAGCCGTTGGGGGCAGGGCGGCTGCTTGCAGTCGAAGGCCGTGACGGGGCCGACCGCAAGGGCGCGGTGCTGCGAGTTTATGCCGCCGATGGCACCATCGAGGCCGCCTATGACATCAGCCTGCCGGGCGTGGACGCAAGCCTCGGCCATGATCTGGCGTTCGGGCCTGATGGCCACGCCTATGTCACCGATGTGGCGGGCGGGCGCGGGGTGCGCGTGACCTTGCCCAAGGGAGCAACGATGCGATGACCAGCTTTGCTGCGCTATGGCCGATCGGGCTGCTGGCCGTATCGAGCATCGTCATGAATGTGGCATGGTATTACCACCTCAAGCAGCCATCGCTGGGGCTGCTTGCGGCGATCGGGCTGGCTTGGGGAATAGCATTGTTCGAGTATGCGCTTGCTGTGCCCGCCAACCGCATCGGCATTGCGCATTATTCTTTGCCTGAGTTGAAGACGATACAGGAAGTCCTATCTCTCGCGGCCTTCGTGCTGGTGGCGTGGGCGCTGTTCGGCGAGACGCCGACCGTCAGCCAGCTTCTCGGTTTCGCCCTCATCGCCGGGGGCGCCTACATGATTTTCAGGAGTCCTTTCGGCTGATGCAAACCAAGGCCGGTGATCCGGGCGCGTTCGCCCACTTCGATCTGTCGCGTGTCGATAGCCCCGCCTTCGTGGTCGATGCCGCGAAGCTGCGCGCCAATTGCCGCGTGCTCGCCGCGGTGCGCGATGCGGCGGCGGCGGACGGGGCGGACATCAAGGTCTTCGCTGCGCTGAAGGCGTTTTCGATGTGGTCGGCCGCGCCGATCATCGGGGAATATCTCGACGGCGTTTCAACCTCGGGCCTGTGGGAAGCGCGCCTCGCGTCCGAGTTCTACGATGGCGAGATCGCCACCTATTCGGCCGCCTTCAAGCCTGAAGAGCTGGAGGAGATCTGCCGGCTTTCCGATCATGTGATCTTCAATTCGCCCTACCAGCTCCAGCGCGCTCGGCTGATCCTCGATAACGCGGCGGCCAATGGTGCCCCGGTCAGCGTGGGCCTGCGCATCAATCCGCAGGTGCCGACGGGCGAGGTCGCCAAGTATGATCCCAGCGCGCCCGGCTCGCGGCTCGGCTTCCCGCTCGACCAGCTGACCGAAGAGCACATGGAGGGCGTGGAAGGCATCCACTTTCACAACCTGTGCGAACAGGATTTTGAGCCATTGAAGGCCACCTGGGACCGCGTGTTCGACGTGATCGAGCCGTTCTTCGACCAGCTCAAGTGGATCAACATGGGCGGCGGCCACCACATCACCCGCGCCGATTACCAACGCGAAGAACTGGTCGAGTTCCTCAAGGATGCTGCCAGCGACACCGGCTGCCAGATCATCTTGGAACCCGGCGAGGCCGTGGCGCTGGATGCGGGCATTCTGGTGGGCACGCTGCTCGATACCCACTTCAACGAAATGCCCGTCGGCATCACGGATATCAGCGCCACCTGCCACATGCCCGATGTGCTGGAGGCCCCCTATCGCCCGGCGATGCTGGGCGAGTTGCAGGACGAAGGCATGATCCCGATCCGGCTGGGCGGGCCATCCTGCCTCGCCGGCGATGTGATTGGCGATTACCGCCTGCCGGTCCCGGCTGAACCCGGCGCGCGCTTCGCCTTTCTCGATCAGGCGCATTATTCGATGGTCAAGACCAACACCTTCAACGGGGTCGCGCTGCCATCGATCTGGATGTGGGACAGCGAGACCGATGCGCTCGACTGCATCAAGCGGTTTGATTACGAGGATTTTCGGGACCGCCTGAGCTAAGCCGTCCCGCAAAGGGGGCAGGCATGACGATCACAGTCCGGACAATGGCGACAGCAGCGGCTCTCGCGCTGACAGGGCTTGCTGTGCCAGCTGCGGCGCAGGAATATGAGGCGGGCCGGGTGGTGATGGCGGTTGACCAGACCGATCTGGCAGCAATCGTCACCTCGCTCGGTCACAAGGTCAGGGAACTTGGCAAGGGCGAAGACACCTTTGTTGCCGCCGAAACCGAAGATGGGATCGTCTATCTCCTGTTCGGCACGGCTTGCGGTGTCAACGGAGCGAAGGGCTGTCAGGGGGTGATGATGCAGTCACGCTTTGACCTGCCGCAGGGCACGACGCTGGCAACCCTTGCCAAGACCAATGAGGCGCAGGCCGCAATCAGCGTCACCGCCGATTTCGAAGGCAAGGCACTGGTCTTTACCCGTTACCACGTGCTCGATTTCGGGGTGACGATGGCCAATATCCGCGAAAACGTGAACGTGTTGCTGGCCGTGGTCGATGATGCCTATCCGATGGCGGCCGGGAAGGAATAGGCCCTTACAGATCAACCGGTGACTGCGGCCCGGGCGCGATCACCCGCCCGCGATCGTTCTGGTTGAGCGCCAGCGCGAGGCCCGCCAGCGCGCCGAACTGCCGTGCGGCGCGCTCGGCGTTCTTGCGGTCGGCCGCAGGGTCCATCCCGCCGCTTTCGAACAGGTCGCCCGCTTCGATGGCGATGATCACTTCGCCCGCGCTGAACAGCGCCCGCAGTTCGCGCGCCCCGAAGGCGTCCTCGAGCCTGAGCAGGTGTTCGACATAGGCCGGGTGGACCAGCACCCGCGCTTCCACGCCGTCATCGGAATAGAGCGCGAAGCTGTCGGCAAAGGCGGGGTGGACCTGATCGACCCGGTCAAGCCGGTGGCCATCGAAGCTGACATGATCGCTCGCGCTGCCAAGGCCCAGCCACTTGCGGTGCTTGCCAGCACGTTCAAGCAGGGTGGTGGAGCGGAAGCTGCGGCCAAAGGCCATGCGGATCACCGGGCCGCGAAACACCGTCACCCAGCGCCGGTTCTTGCCCGATCCGCGCTGGTCCTCAAGGTGGCATTCGTAAAGTTCGAAATCATGGCCCTCCAGCGCGCCGTGCCAGCGATCCTCGAAGCCGGAACGGTCATAGCCGGGCAGGAGGCCATAGGTGCGCGCGGCCTCGAACTCGCGCCCCGGCGTGACATCGGGTGAATAGGCAAGGCCCCAGCCTTGCGCGATGGCGCTGTTGATGCCGATCTTGATCGCCTGCGTCGCGGCAACGATCGGACGATAGCCCCACCAACCCGCGCCGCCGATGGCGATCAGGGAAAGGATCATGGCAATCTGGGTTTCGCCCAGCGAGCTGAACCACACAAAGGCCAGCACCGGCATGAGAATGGCAGCGCACCCCACCCAGCGGCTGATCGCCTGTTTCTTTGCGCCCTCGCGCATCTCGGTCTGATCAGCCAGCCATTCTTCGAGGCCGCCCTGCATCAGGGTATTGATATCCGATCCCAATCCGCCCGCCATTTTTGCTTGTTTGCGTCCGTCCCATGCCGAATATGCGCTAAGCGACCGGCAAAAGACAAGCACGGCGCTGCATCTGGAGGCATTATGGGCGGTCTGGGGATCATTCTTGCGGTTGTGTTGGTGATCATCGTGGTGGTGGTGATCGGGATCTATAACCGGCTGGTCGGCTACCGGCAGGGCGTGCGGCAGGGGGTGGCTGATATTGATGCACAGCTGCGCCAGCGCCACGATCTGATCCCCAATCTGGTGGAGACGGTGAAAGGCTATGCCGCGCATGAATCATCAACCTTCGAGGCGGTGATTGCGGCGCGCAATGCAGCGGCGGCAGGGGCGCCGACTTCGGGCAGCGAACAGCAATTGAAGGCCGCGCTTGGCAATCTCCTGGCACTGGGAGAAGCCTACCCTGACCTCAAGGCTTCGGCCAACTTCCAGTCGCTCCAGAGCGAGCTGGCCGATGTCGAGGACAAGCTGGCCGCCGCGCGGCGCGCATTGAACGCGGCTGTCGCCCGTTTCAACGCTGCGCGCGAATCCTTCCCGGCGGTGCTTTTTGCCAATGCGCTGGGATTCGCAGAGGCCGATTTCCACCGGCTCGATGCCAGTGAGCAGGGCACGGTCGATCAGGTCCCCAAAATTGGGTTCTGATGCCTGCGCAGCTGCGCGGGTAAATCGCGCAAATTCCGTCACATTCCTGTCGTGTTTCCGGGGGTGTCTTCGAAAAGTCATTTTCGCAGGCCCAAGGCCGCATTTTTCGTTTGCATTCCCCCCCCAAAGCCCTATCTGCGCGCTTCCGCTGCCCCAAGGGGACTTCCAAACCGCAAGGCAGCTTGTCGTTTTATGGTTCAACAGAACCGTTTTGGGGGTCCCTTGAGTTGCACATCTATCCCGACGCACTGGCTGTAGTCCGCGACCTCCGTCCGGACGAACCCGTCATCCTCAATCGCCCGCACGCCGCGCGGCGCGCCGCTCGTTTCTTCGTCGAGAAGTTTCCGGGCAAGGTGCTCTATGCGGTGAAGGCCAATCCTGCGCCTGATCTCATTCAGGTGCTGTGGGATTCGGGCGTGACCCATTTCGATGTCGCCTCGATCACCGAGGTGCGGCTGGTGCGTGGCATCCTGCCGCAGGCCGTGCTGTGTTTCATGCACCCGGTAAAGACCCCGGCGGCGATCCGCGAAGCCTATTTCGATCACGGCGTGCGCACCTTCAGCCTCGATTCCTTCGAGGAGCTGGAAAAGATCATCGACGCCTGCCGTGCGCCTGATGGCGAGGCACCGCGCGATCTGCGCCTGTGCGTGCGCCTGCGCGTGTCTTCGGAATATTCGGAGCTGTCGCTCGCTTCCAAGTTCGGCTGCGATCTGATCGAGGCGCCTGCGCTGCTTCAGGAAGCCCGCCAGCATTGCGACTGGCTGGGCGTGTGCTTCCACGTCGGCAGCCAGGCCATGACCCCGTTTGCCTTCGTGCAGGCGCTTGACCGCACCCGTGCAGCGATTGCCGAGGCGTCGGTGGTGGTGGACATGATCGATGTCGGCGGGGGCTTTCCGAGCGCCTACCCCGGCCTCGAACCGCCGCCGATGGAGGATTACTTCGCGATCATCGCCAAGCACTTCGAAGCGCTGCCGGTGGCCTACAACGCCGAGCTGTGGTGCGAACCGGGCCGGGCGCTTTCGGCCGAATACAGCTCGATGATCGTGCAGGTGAACAAGCGCCGCGGCGAGGAGCTGTACATCAACGATGGCGCTTACGGCGCGCTTTATGATGCCGCCCATGTCGCTTGGCGTTTCCCGGTGCGCGCGCTGGAAGACGATCTGATCGAAGACAACGCGGATTTCGCCTTCTACGGGCCGACCTGCGATGATGCCGATTACATGAAGGGTCCGTTCCAGCTGCCGTCGGACATTCAGGCCGGCGACTATATCGAGATCGGGATGCTCGGTGCCTATGGCGCGGCGATGAAGACCGGCTTCAACGGCTATGGCAATGCGGTGGCTGTCACCGTGCAGGATGAGCCGATGATGAGCCTGTTCAACGGCACCCGCGTGCGCGAGGCGACCGATAACGTGGTGAGCCTGCGCTAGGCTTGAAATGGCCCTGCGCTGCCTGCAAAACGGCGGCGCGGGGCCATTACGCCCCATGGGGGCTGGCGTGTGGCAATGCTCGGAAAATTCATTGGAAAGCTGCTGGGTCGCGCTGATCCGCCGCCCAAGAGCCGCATTGCCCATCTTCTGGAAATCTATCACGACCGGGTCGAGGCGAAGGTCGATGCCTGGGACGGGCTCGACAAGGCCGGGCTGATCGAACGCCAGATCGCCCAGGGCGATGCCCCCATGGCGACCATGAACCTTGGCGGCCACGTTCGAAACTACTTCGCGCTTGCAGGCCTGTACTGGGGGCAGGGCGACATCGAGCAGGCGCGCCACTACCTCGGCAAGGCGGTCGATCGTCACGAACGGATGGTCGATTATTGTGCGGTGCGCGGCCCCGTGTGGCCAGCCGAGTATTCGGACGAATCCGATGTGCGCATCGCGGCCTATTTGCTTGACCGGCCGATCATGCCTGTCCCGCGCCGCCCGCGCGAGGAGCCGGATCTCTACCCATCGTTCAAGCCGATCCTGCTCGATTCGATGACAGGTGATACCCCGCTTGATATGGCGCGCTGGCAGGATTGGGAGGACAGCACGGTGCGCAACCGCTGGCCCAAGTTCCAGGTCGCCGAGGCGCAGTTCTATCGCCGCGCCTTGATGGGGGAATTTGCGGAGGGCGCGGCGCTGCTGGCGGCGCATGAGGCCTTGTGGAAGTCCAAGGCGGGCAAGACCTTCGAGCCGGGCTGGTTCGACGGCTATGACGACAATGACCTGATTATCGACACGCTGTTTGCCGCCATTCTCAAGCGCATCGGGTGGGAAGGGCACTATCGCCATTCATGGCCCGCAACATTGCCCTATGTCTCCACGCCCGAGACCACGCGCGAGCCCGATCGCTTCATCGCGGCAGCGGCCGCACCGCTGCCTGCGCCGTCCGCCGACACGGGGCTGATCGCCGATCCGCAAGCAGCGCGTAGGTTTCTCGACCATCACCTTGCCGTGCAGGTCGATGACGAGGGCCAGCCTTTCTCCGCTGCCCGCCCGGTGAAAGAGGCGGGCAAGGTGGCTGCCGCGCTGAAAGAGCTGGGCTGGACGCGTGATCCCACCGCGCTCGATCTGATGCGCGCTTACCGGATGGACCATGTGCTGACCCGGCGCACGCATCTGACGCCGTGCGATCCGGTGGCCAGCTTCGTCACGCTCAAGGGCTGGACGCAGGCGATGACGCAGGAATTCGGCCTGCATCCCGATCTCCTCGCCATCGCCCAGAGCGAGGAGCGCGCCGATTATTCCGACCCGCAAGGCCTGTGGTATGTGCTGTGGGTGAAGGATCGCAAGGTCTACGCGGTCGACCGCGAGGACTGGCACGATCCCAAGCTGGCGACCAAGGGGGCGAAGGCGGGGCTGACCATGTGGCCGTCCTATGTCAGCTTCGTCGCATGGTGGGTGGGCGGCGACTGACCTCATGAAAAGCGGCGCGAGAGTTGCCCCCCGCGCCGCTTCGCATGATTTGTCCGCCCGGCCTCAAGTAGCGAAGCGGTAGGCCAACAAAAACGCTTAGAAGACCTCGAACAGGCCCGCTGCACCCATGCCGCCGCCCACGCACATCGTGACGACGACATACTTCGCGCCGCGGCGCTTGCCTTCGATCAGCGCGTGGCCGGTGCAGCGCGCGCCGGTCATGCCATAGGGGTGGCCGATCGAGATCGAGCCGCCGCTGACGTTGAGGATGTCGTTATCGATGCCCAGCTTGTCGCGGCAGTAAAGCACCTGCACCGCAAAGGCTTCGTTCAGTTCCCACAGGCCGATGTCGTCCATCTTGAGGCCGGTTGCCTTGAGCAGCTTCGGGATCGCGAAGACCGGGCCGATGCCCATTTCGTCAGGCTCGGTGCCCGCCACCGCCATGCCGACATAACGGCCGAGCGGCTGGAGCCCGCGCTGTTCGGCAAGCTTGGCTTCCATCAGCACGGCGGCCGAGGAACCATCCGACAGCTGCGAGGCGTTGCCGGCGGTGATGTTCATGCCGGGGCCCATCACCGGGTTGAGGCTCTGGAGACCTTCAAGCGTGGTTTCGGGGCGGTTGCCCTCGTCCTTCGCAAGGGTCACTTCCTTCTGCGAGACTTCCTTCGTCTCCTTGTCGGTCACGTTCATGGTGACGGTGACGGGAACGATTTCGGCATCGAGACGGCCCTCGGCCTGCGCGGCCGCGGTGCGCATCTGCGACTGGAAGGCGTATTCATCCTGCGCATCGCGGCTGATGTTGTAACGCTTGGCCACGGTTTCCGCCGTGCCGAGCATCGGCATATACACATCCTTGTGCATCGCGATCAGCGAACGATCGGGCGCAACGCGCATTTCCGGCGTCTGCACCATCGAGATCGAATCCTGCCCGCCGCCGACAACGATATCCATGTTGTCGACGATGATCTGCTTGGCGGCCGTGGCAATCGCCATCAGGCCCGACGAGCACTGGCGGTCGATGGTCTGGGCCGAAACGCCCACCGGGCAACCGGCGCGCAGCGCGACCTGGCGGCCGATATTGCCGGCCTGGGTCCCCTGCGTGAGGACAGCGCCCCACACCACATCATCGATGTGGCCGGCTTCGATGCCGGCGCGTTCGATGGCGGGCGCGAGCGAGAGCGCGCCAAGCGTGGCGCCGGGGGTGGCGTTGAAAGCGCCCTTGTAAGCGCGCCCGATCGGCGTGCGGGCGGTGGAGACGATAACGGCGTCACGTGCCATGATGG
>JAGKSZ010000136.1 GCA_018991295.1 Porphyrobacter sp.
TTGGGGCTAATTTACGAAGGGGAAAGGCGTCAAAAAAACAGCGGGCCGGCCAAAATCGGGCCCCCCAGGGGCAAAAAAAGTAGACCACCTTCACCGAAACAAAGGCGGTGGCAAAAATTCCAAAGGCAGGGGGGGGGGGT
This sequence comes from Porphyrobacter sp., assembly GCA_018991295.1. GTDB lineage: Bacteria > Pseudomonadota > Alphaproteobacteria > Sphingomonadales > Sphingomonadaceae > Erythrobacter. The sequence continues at coordinate 141 of JAGKSZ010000136.1, forward strand.
GCAAACCCTCCGAAATGGGGGGCGCCCCCCCCCGAAAGCCCCGCGATCACGGCGAGCCACCCGCCGGTAAAGGCGATGTAGTTATGTTCGCGCTTGTAATCGTCGATCATCCTGAAGCCGTAGAGCGGCATGATCAGAAACCCGATCAGCAGCATCACCACCAGCAACAAAGCCAGGGCAGGCGGCAGCTTCAGTTGCTCCCAATCGCCAGCGAACAGGCTGCCGTCACCCTGATCGAACAGACCGGTGAAGAACCCGATCACTCCCCCGACCAGCGCGGCCAGACCGATATAGAGCATCTGCGTGCGCTGGCGTTGGCGGGTGCGGGCCTCGCCGGGGCCGAGATTTCCGTCTTTGGATTTCCAGATCATGCCGGGTCTCCGTCGTCGAAGATGTCCTCGATCCGCATGTCGAACAGACGTGCGATGCGGAAGGCGAGGGGGAGGGAAGGGTCGTGCTTGCCGGTTTCGATGGCGTTGATCGCCTGGCGCGATACATCGAGCCGCCCGGCAAGCTCCGCCTGGCTCCAGTCGCGTTCGGCGCGCAGGACCTTGAGGCGGTTCTTCACGGCGATCAGAACCCCATCGCGGTGGTCAGCTTGGCCGCGATCGTACCAGTGGCAAAACCGCTCATGCCGAGCATCACGAACAGCATCCACTGCTTCACGCAGACGCTTTTGGTGAAAAGATCCATTGTCGTACTCCGTCAGGTTCACCCGACCTTGTGTCAGGTTATGTTGACCTTATGTCGTGATTCGCTGACTATGTCAACAAGACCTGACTTTGTGTCGTATCTTCATGACTTCAAGAAGTGGAAGGCCCCCGCCCTGACCGCACCAAACGGCGTTCAGCCCGGCCCTTTCCTGCGATCATGCTGCGGCGCGGCATTGACGCTTGCGGGGGCTTCGGCCATGGCGAGCCGCCATGAGTGCCGCACCCCTTTTCACGCCCCCGCCGCGCGACCCTGCGCGCTCGTTCCAGGACATGATCCTGACGCTCCATGATTTCTGGAGCGCCGAGGCTGGCTGTGTCATTCTCCAGCCCTATGACATGCGCATGGGGGCAGGCACCTTCCACACGGCGACCACGCTGCGCGCGCTTGGTCCTGAGCCGTGGAACGCCGCATTCGTGCAGCCCTGCCGCCGCCCGACCGACGGGCGCTATGGCGAAAACCCCAACCGGCTGCAGCATTACTACCAGTATCAGGTGATCCTGAAGCCAAGCCCGTCCGACATCCAGGAGCTCTACCTCAAGAGCCTCGCTGCGATCGGGATCGATCCGCTGGCGCACGACATCCGCTTTGTCGAGGATGACTGGGAAAGCCCGACGCTCGGCGCATGGGGGCTGGGCTGGGAAGTGTGGTGCGATGGGATGGAAGTCACCCAGTTCACTTACTTCCAGCAGATGGGCGGCTTTGATTGCAAGCCGGTGGCGGGCGAGCTGACCTACGGGCTTGAGCGTCTGGCGATGTACATTCAGGGCGTCGACAACGTCTATGATCTCGCGTTCAACGCCTCGGGCGTCTCGTATGGCGAGGTGTTTCTCGAAAACGAGCGGCAGATGTCGAAGTGGAACTTCGAGGTCGCCAACACCGATGCATTGTTCGATCTGTTCGCCAAGGCGGAAGCCGAGTGCCGCAATGCCCTGTCCGCAGGCGTGCCGATTGCCGCCTATGAACAGGCGGTCGAGGCGAGCCATGTGTTCAACCTTTTGCAGGCCCGCGGCGTGATCTCGGTGCAGGAACGCGCCAGCTACATGGGCCGCGTGCGCGATCTCGCCCGTTCGTCCTGTGAGGCCTATGCTCAGAAGATGACGCCCGAATGGCAGGCCAAATATCCCGGATGGAGCCTCGTCTGATGGCCGACTTCCTGCTCGAACTGCGCTGCGAGGAAATTCCGGCCCGGATGCAGCCCAAGGCCAAGGACGATCTGGCGCGCCTGTTCGCCGATGCGCTGGGCAAGGCGGGATTGACCGCTGGATCGATCGAAGCCTTCGCCACGCCGCGCCGCCTTGCTCTGATCGCCAAGGACCTGCCACTGGCGACTGCGGCAGTGAGCGAGGAGACAAAGGGCCCGAAAGTCGGCGCTCCGCCGCAGGCTCTCGAAGGGTTCCTGCGCAAGGTCGGGCTCTCTGCCGACCAGCTTGAAGAGCGCGGCGGTGTCTATTTCGCCGTGGTCGAACGGCCGGGGCGCGACACCGCGCAGGTGCTGGCCGAGACCATCCCGGCCATCATCCGCGCTTTCCCCTGGCCCAAATCGATGCGCTGGGGGGCGGGCTCCATCACCACCGAGTCCTTGCGCTGGGTGCGCCCGCTTTCCGGGATCATTGCGCTGCTGGATGGCGCGGTGGTTCCCTTCGAGGTTGACGGGATCGCCAGCGGCCGCACCACCATGGGGCACCGCTTCCATCATTCCGGCCCGGTCGAAATTGCGGACGCCGCGGTCTATGTCGAAACCCTGCGCGCCGCCCATGTGATCGTTCACTTCTCCGAACGCTGCGGCCTGATCCGCGACGGCGCGGCCAAGGCGGCGGCTGAGGCGGGGCTGACACTGATCGCCGACGAGGGACTGGTGATCGAGAACGCAGGGCTGACCGAATGGCCCGTCCCGCTGCTCGGCCGCTTTGACGAGGCGTTCCTCGATGTGCCGCCCGAGGTCATCCAGCTGACTGCGCGGGTGAACCAGAAATATTTCGTGTGCGAAGATGCGTCGGGCAAGCTTGCCAACGCCTTCGTGTGCACCGCGAACATTGCGCCGCATGATCCGGCTGTGGTGGTAGACGGCAACCGCAAGGTGCTGGCGGCGCGGCTTTCCGATGCGCGCTTCTTCTGGGAGCAGGACCAGAAGACGCCGCTTGCGGTTCATGCCGAGAAGCTTTCGCGGATTACGTTCCACGAGAAACTCGGCACGGTCGCAGACAAGGTCGAGCGGGTGGCAAAGCTGGCGCGCTGGCTGTGCGAGGAGGGGATTGTCGCCCCCACCTCCGTTCGCCCTGAGCCTGTCAAAGGGCCGCACTTCGCTTCTGAAGGAAAGAACGGGGCTTCGACAAGCTCAGCCCGAACGGCTGAAGAGTTGGCCGATCTAGCCGAACAGGCCGCGCGGCTGTGCAAGGCCGATCTCGTCACCGAGATGGTCGGCGAATTCCCCGAATTGCAGGGCCTGATGGGCGGATACTATGCCGCGAGGGAAGGGCTTCCGGTCGAAGTCTCGGACGCGATCCGCGATCACTACAAGC
>JAGKSZ010000137.1 GCA_018991295.1 Porphyrobacter sp.
GGATCTATCGGGCAGCGCACGCCCTCGGGCACATAGACGAAGGTGCCGTCGGAAAAGACCGCGCAATTGAGCGCCGCGAAATAGTTGTCGCGCACCGGCACGACCTTGCCGAGCCACTTCTTGACGAGGTCAGGATATTCGCGGATCGCCTCGGAGATCGAAAGGAAGATCACGCCTGCGCGCAGCAGTTCCTCGCGGAAGCTGGTGGCGACGCTGACGGAATCGAACACGGCATCCACCGCGACCTTCTTCGCGCCCTTGACGCCTGCCAGCACTTCCTGCTCGCCCAAGGGGATGCCGAGCTTGTCGTAGACCCGCTTGATCTCGGGATCGAGGTCATCGAGGCTGTCCAGCTCGATCTTCTTCTTGGGCGCGGCGTAGTAATAGGCGTCCTGATAGTCGATCGGCGGATAGCCGATCTTGGCCCAATCGGGCTCCTCCATGGTCTGCCACAGGCGGAAGGCCTTCAGCCGCCAGTCGAGCATCCATTCGGGCTCGTTCTTCTTGGCAGAAATGAACCGCACCGTGTCTTCGGTGAGGCCCTTGGGCGCAAATTCGGTTTCGATGTCCGATGACCAGCCATGCTCGTACTCGGCCACCTTGGCGGCGGCCTCGCGGGCTTCGCGGTCTTGAATGTCGATATTGTCGCTCATGCCGGAAGGTCCTCGGAAATGGTGATGGGCGCTGCCACCGGTCCGCGCAGTTGAGCGAGGGTAATGCCCGCCAGCGCCCCGCGCAGCGCGTTGTTGATGATCGGCCAGTGCGGCTTCATGTTGCACCCGGCTTCGAAATCGCACGGGGCATGATCGATGCAGGCGGTGAGAGCGATGCGCCCTTCGATTGCTTCGACGATATCCGCCACGGTAATCGCTGCCGCCGGACGCCCGAGCTGCAAGCCGCCATGCGCGCCGCGCACGCTCCGCAGCAAGCCCGCAGCTGTCAGCTTTGACACCAGCTTCTGCACCGTCGGCACCGGCAGGCCCGTCTCGGTCGCAAGTTCCGCTGCGCTCACCCGGCCGTTGCCGCAGTGCAAGGCGGCCTGGCACATCGTGATGACGGCATAATCGGCAAGGTTGGACAGGCGCATTGCGAGCGGTTCTCAATTCGGACGGAATCGTTCCGAATTGGCAATTAGGACCACTTTGTTCGCATTACAACCACCAAGTGCGCCACTTGCTGCCTAGTCGGCGGCGGATTTCAGCGGGGTGCCCGCATCCCCATGGCCTGCCGGATCGAGCAAATCGTTGACCAGCGATCCCCGCCGGTACTGGGTCGGGGTGCGGCCGGTGTAGCGGCGGATGTCGCGAATCAGGTGCGCCTGATCGAAATAGGTCGCCATCAGCTCATCGTGGAGCTCCTTGCTGACCGCCGGCTGGGACAACAGCATAGCGGCGCGCAAGGCGCGGAAACGCTTCAGAACCTGTGCGGGCGGCACCCCGAAAAAGCGCCGGCAGATGCGTTGGACCTGACGCGGGGAGACGCTGACGCTGGCATAGAGATCGCGGATCGCCGGATCCAGCCCGCTCCCCAGCCAGCGCCCGATTGCATCGACCACACCGACATGATCCTCGCGCAGGGCATGGGGGGCTGCGGCGATGACCTCAGTCAGATGCGTACATAGCGCCTCAGGCGTCATGCGCCCGTCACGGCATGCCTCGGCAGCAGCTTCCAAAACGGCAACTTGTGCCGGGGTCAGCACCGTTTCGGCTGGCAGCAGGCGGTCATGCACTTCGTCTGCCGGCAGGTTCGAAAGCCGTTGCCATGCGGCATGGGTCAGCGATGCGCCGACTTGGAGCACCGGACCCTCCAGCACGCATCGCGCGGCGCGCATTTGCGGGGCGTTGATGAACACGGATGATGATTGGCCGGTGCCCCCTTCGGCAAAGGTGAACGTCACCCGGCCATGCACCATGACGATGAACTGCGCCGAATAGGCAGGCACAGCCTCCTCAATGCGCGGCTCATCGGTTTCGATGACGTAGAAGGTGTGGACCAATCCGGCAGCTTCGGCTGGCGGTGGGATCATTCGCGTACGATGCGGCAACCAACCTTCCCTCGCAAAGCTGCGAGGCCCCCCTTATTCGGCATGGCGTGACCCATCGGGGCATCAAGGGCCCCAAGATGCGTCCTTTTGCGCAACTGGATGCGACTTGTCGAGTGGTGAAATGGTTTTGGGGAGGGCGCAAAAAAGGGCGGCACTCCGCTTGGGAACGCCGCCCATTGAGTTGAGGAACTCTTTGCATCTCTGCTCCGAGCCCTTCGGGTCGCACGGGGGCAAATACCCCTGAATCGCGTGGTTGGATTGTATGCAAACGACACTTGTGATGCCACAAGTCGCCAAAGGGCGACCTCGGACTTGTAAGTTTGCGTCAATCTGCATGTCCTCGGCGGAGCGGGCGGGTTGCGGCTTGAGGCTCGACACACAGGCCTGCCTCGCATAGGCGCTTGGCCCCATGCTGTTCCGCCTGCTGCGCCCTGCGATCTTCGCGCTTGATTCCGAAACCGGTCATCGCCTGGCCCTGCGCGGGCTGGCAGCTTTGCCGGGACGCGCCCCAGCCCCTGCCGGACCCATGGCGGTTGAGATCGGCGGGTTGACCTTCCCCAACCCTGTCGGGGTCGCTGCCGGGTTCGACAAGGATGCCGAGGTGCCAGATGCGCTGCTGGGCCTCGGCTTCGGTTTTACAGAAGTCGGTTCGATCACGCCGCTCCCGCAGGCGGGCAATCCCAAGCCGCGGCTGTTCCGCCTGGTCGAGGATCAGGCGGTCATCAATCGCATGGGCTTCAACAATGGCGGTGCGCAGGCGGCGCTGGCCCGGCTTCGCGCCCGCGCCGGGCGGCAGGGCATCGTCGGGGTGAACATCGGGGCCAACAAGGACTCCACCGATCGCATCAATGATTACGCCGTTATGGCCCGGATGATGGCCCCGGTTGCCAGCTACCTGTGCGTCAATGTCTCCTCGCCTAACACTCCCGGCCTTCGGGCCTTGCAGGATGAAGGCGCGTTGACTGCCCTGATCGATGCGGTGATCGCTGCGCGGGACGAGGCCGTGCCATCTGCCCCTCCGCCGGTCTTCCTCAAGGTCGCTCC
>JAGKSZ010000015.1 GCA_018991295.1 Porphyrobacter sp.
GCGGGGACTGAACCTGGGCGTCCCCGCCTCCCCTGCGCCATCCGAAGGGGCACCCGGCGCAGGCGAGGCGCTCTCTGGTTTGACCCAGGTGCGGGGATCGAAACTGGTGTTCTCGGGATCCATCGCCGCCGCATCACCTTACCGGGCCAAGGGTACGAAATCGCGACATGCGCGCATGTGCATGCTTTATCTGGCCCCCGTCCTATGCTTAACTGAAAAGCGGATTGGGGGAAAGTATGAGCGATCGTAATCGTGTTGCGTGGCGGGAGGGCATGTTCCTGCGGCCGCAGCACTTCCAGGCTCAGGATCGCTTCATCGAAAGCTTCGTTGCCGCGCGGCATGATTGGGCGCTGCCGTTCTCGTGGGGGCTGGTCGAGATCGAGGTCGATTCTGCGCTGGCCGAGCTTGGCCAGTTCGCAATCCGCAAGGCACGCGGGGTCATGCCCGATGGCACGCCCTTTGCCATCCCTGCCGATATGCCCGCCCCCGCACCGCTTGCGATCAATCCGCAAACCCGCGACGCGGTAATCTACCTCACCCTGCCGCCGCGCACCGCAGGCGCGGTGGAGTTTGCCGAAAGCGATTCAGGCGCGATCGATGCACGCTTTCTGGTGGCCGAACAGGCCATCGGAGACAATTTCGCCAATGAACGCACGATCGAGGAGATCGAGCTGGGCATGGCGAACCTGCGCTATGGCATCACCCCTGATGAAACCGAGGGGCGCCTCCTGCTGGGCCTTGCGCGCATCCGCGAGGTGGCCGGCAAGCGGTTGGTGTTCGATGATCGCTACATCGCGCCGACGCTCGATCTGCGTGCCTGCCGCCTGCGCGCGGCATTGTCGGACCTGATCGGCCGGGCTGAACAGCTGGTTTCTGATCTTGCCCTGCGTGCCGCCGAGACGATCGAGGGCGGGCAGGATACCTACAAGGCCTTTCTGCTTTTGCAGGCGCTCAACCGCTGGATCGCAATCCTCGGGCACCTGTCGCATATGCCCGCAATCCACCCGGAACGCGCCTTTGAAAATCTGCTGGCGATGGCGGGCGAGATTTCCACGCTGGTGCGCAAGGAACGCCGCCCGCCCGAACTGCCGAAGTACGATCACGAAAATCTGCAGGGCTGCTTTGATCCGGTGATCGATCTTCTCCAGATGCTGCTGTCGGGCGATATCCAACGCTCGGTCGAGCCGCTGCCGCTGGTGCCGCGCGGGCCGGGCATGTTCATGCACGTGATCCAGAACCGCACGTTGCTGCGCCAGAGCTTCCTGTTCCTTGCGGTGTCCGACACCACCAAATCGATGGAGGAAATCCGCAAGCGGTTCCCCTCGATGTGCAAGATCGGGCCGAACACCAAGATGAACACGCTGATGGCATCCTCGCTTCCGGGGATTCCGCTGCGCCACACCACCACGCCGCCCGGTCAGCTGCACGTGCTGCCGGGCTATGTCTATTTCGAACTCGATCGCGGATCGGCGGATTGGCCCGAGGTCTACGATGCGGCGGCGCTGGGCCTGTTCGTCTCGGACGTATGGCCCGATCTGAAACTCGAACTGTGGGCGGTTAAGCAGAAGCAATGAGCAGCGACGATCGCAACAAGACCGTGTTCCGGCCCTCGCCGCTGCGGCGCGGGGCAGGGGATGCCGCGCAGGGACAACCACCCGCACCGCCGCCGGCACAGGGGGGCTTTGCTCCGGGCGGAACGTGGGATCAGGCGCCCGCGCCGGGGATGCCCGGTGCGGGCGCTGTGCCGTCAGGGGCAGGCGGCGGGTTCAGCCCGCTGGGGGGTGATCCCTTTGCCTCGGGCGGGCTTTCGGGCGGCGGGGCGCCGGGCGAGCCGGTGCTGGATGCGCAGACCTTCAGCGATTCGGTCCCGCAGCCGCCCCAGCCGCGGCGCGATCGCAATGTCATCATGGCGCACGCCGCCCCCGTGCTGGCGATGGCTGCTGCGCTGCAATCGGGCCGCTGGCAGGTCTCGATCCAGGAATTCCACCGCCGCGCCACCGAAGCGATCAGCGCCTTCGATGCGGCGATCCAGCCGGTCTATCCCGATGCGATCAAGCAGCGCGCCAAATATGCGCTGTGCGCCACGATCGATGATATCGCCCAGAACCTGCCCGGCGTTGCAGGCGGCGGGGCCGAATGGGCGCAGCGCAACATGGTGGTGATCTTCTTCCGCGAGAACATCGCCGGGGATCGCTTCTGGGAATTCGTCGATGAAGTGCTGCGCGCGCCGGCCCAGAACCGCGATCTGATCGAACTGTTCCACGCCTGCCTTGCCGCAGGATTTCAGGGCCGCACCCGTGCCATGCCCGATGGGCACAGCCGCAAGGCGCAGGTGATGGCCAGCCTTGTGGCCGCGCTCGATCACGTGCGCAGCCTCTCGCAAAGCGAGATCGTGACCCATTGGCGCGGGGCCAATGTGCCGCGCAAGCCAAACAATTTCTGGAGCGTGATCGGCCTTGCCGCAGCGGCGGCCGCGGGGTTCTGCTTCCTCGTTTTCCTGATCTTCTTCCTTACCCTGATGCTGACCGGCGAAGACGCGCATGACCGTGTCGCCAAGCTGTTCCCGAGCGAGCCGGTCTCGCTGACCCGGCAGGCGCTGCCGCTGGAACTGCCGCCGACCGGCACCGAGGCGCGGCTCAAGACCTTCCTTGCCGATGAGATCGCAGCCGGGCTGGTGGTGGTGCAGGGTAACCGCGTGCGCACCACGGTGGGCACTTTGTTCGAACCGGCCTCGGCGGGCCTTGTCGCCGGACGCGAGGCGATCTTCACCAAGATCGGCAAGGCGATCGAGCTGGAAAAGGGCCCCGTCAGCGTCGAAGGCCATGCCGATTCGGACAAGATCAAGCCGACCATCGAATTCGCCGATAACCTCGCCCTGTCCAAGGCGCGGGCCGAAACGGTGGCCAACATCGTGCGCGGGCAACTTACCGATCCGGGGCGCATCAGTGTTGTCGGCCTGGGCGACACGGTGCCGATCGCTTCGAACGACACGCCGCAAGGCAAGGCGCAGAACCGCCGGGTCGAATTCGTGGTCGAGCTGGGCAACTAGGCGTCAGTCGGGGGCAAGGGTAATATGAAGAAGTTCCTGACCAACTGGTGGACGATTTCGATCGGCACCATGGTGCTGCTGGCCCTGATTTTGTGCCTTGGGCTGCCGCTGTTTGTCGATGCGCTGAAGCCTGTCTGGGTGCGGCTGCTGCTTGCAGGGCTGCTGGTCGCAGCGTGGCTCACGTGGTTCCTGCTGCGCCGCCGCGCCGCCAAGAAGGCTGAAGCCGCGCTCGCCGCAGAGCTCACCGGGCCGGATGCCAGCTCGGAAGAAGCAGGCGCAGTGGCGGGTCGCATGGCCGCGGCGCTCAAGCAATTGCGCGAGGCAGGCGGGGGCAAGCGCGGCTATCTCTATGCCCAGCCCTGGTACGTCATCATCCGGCCTCCCGGAGCGGGCAAGACCACCGCGCTGATGAATTCCGGCCTGCGTTTCCCGCTGGCTGATCGCACGCTTCAGGGCACGGGCGGCACCCGCAATCTCGATTTCCTGTTCGCTGAAGAAGCGGTGCTGGTCGATACGGCGGGCCGCTATACCACGCAGGATTCCGACAGCGCGGGCGACAATGCCGGGTGGCGCCGCCTGCTCGAACTGCTGCGCAAGCATCGCCCGTTCGAGCCGGTCAACGGCATCCTCGTGGCGATCCCGGCGGACGATCTGCAAAAGGGCGATGTGCGCGTGATCGACAATCACGCCGCGATCATCCGGCGCCGCCTGCGCGAAATCCGCGAGGCCTTGCAGGTCGAACTGCCGGTCTATCTGATGATCACCAAGGCCGACCTTCTGGCCGGGATGACCGAATATTTCGCCGATCTCGATGTTGATGGCAGGCGGGCTGTGATCGGCCATACATTTGAGGCGATTGCCCCCCGGCTTGAACCGGCGGACATCACCGGTGCCTTTGATGATGTGGTGAACGAGGTTTCCGCGCGCCAGCCCAAGCGGCTGGAAGAGGAAAAGGATATCCGCCGCCGGGGCCTTATCCTCGGCTTTCCCGCCCAGCTTCACGCACTGCGCCCGGCGCTGTTCCGCCTGATCGAAGGCGCGTTCCTCAATGAAGACCGCCCGAGCGGGCGGCTGCGCGGCTTCTACCTGACGTCGGGCACGCAGGATGGCAGCGCCATCGACCGGATCCTGCAAGGCGTCAGCAAGACCTATGGCGCGGCGCAGGCCGCAGGCGGCGCGCAGGATGGACGCGCCTTCTTCCTCAATCGCCTGTTGCAGGACGTGGTGTTCAAGGAGGCGGGGATGCCCGTTGCCGATGCCGCGCTGCTCAGAAAACGTCAGCGGCAGATGACCGCCGCCAGTATCGCGCTGGCGGCCACGGTGGTGCTGGCGGTGGGTCTGTGGACCTGGTCGTTCATCGGCAATCGTGGGTTCCAGTCCGAAACCGTCGCCAAGGCGGGCGAGATCAGCGCCGAGATCGATGCCAACCGCTTGAGCCTCGTCAAGATCGGCGCCAGCGATGCCTCGCTCGAACAGGTGCTCCCGTTGCTCGACAAGCTGCGCGCACTGCCGGAAGGCTATCAGGCACAGGCGGCCGGCGGGCCTTCGCTGTTCAACCGCTGGGGCCTGTTCCAGAGCGGGCTCGCCCAGCGCAATGCCGAGGCCTATCACATCGGCCTGCGCCGCATCCTGCTGCCGCGCATCATGCTGCGGCTGGAGGAGAAGATGCGCGGCGAAATCGCCGATCCGCTGGCGCTTTACGAACCGCTCAAGGTCTATCTGATGCTTGGCGGCGGGGCGCCGGGTGGTCGGATCGATCCCGACACGGTCAAGCGTTACGTGGCCGAGGACTGGGCGACCGAAGTCTTTCCCGGCACCGAAATGGCGCCGGTGCGCGAACGGCTGGTGCAGCATCTCGATGCCCTGTCGCGCGACAGCCGCATTTCGTCAGGCTGGGCAGGCGGGCGCGCACCGCTTGATCGCGAATTGGTCGCGGCATCGCGGCAGGCGGTCGGGAGCATGGGCCTTGCCCAGCGTGCCTTTGCCATCATCCGCGCCAAATCGGCCGATCCGGCCAATGATTTCCAGATGGCCGCCTATCTCCAGCCGGGCGATGCGGTGGCTTTTGCCAATCCCGACAAGGTGATGGCGGTACGGGTGCCCGCACTGTTCACGCGCAAGGGTTTTGAACAGAACTACGTCATTGCCCGCGAAACGGTGGAGACCGATCTCAAGAACGAAGCCTGGGTGCTGGGTCAGAACACCGCCAGCATCCAGAGCGAGCTTGGCGGGCTGAAGCAGGGCATCTCCAACTTCTATGCGCAGGAATATATCGCGCAGTGGAAGGCCGTTGTCGCCACGCTGGAGGCGGCGGATTACTTCAACAATCCGCAAGCCTTCCGCGCGCTGACCAAGGATCCCTCACCGCTGCGCACGGTGCTCAATGAAGTGCGGGCCAACACCAATTTTGCCGATCCCAGCCCCTTCGACAAGGCCGAGAAGCTGGTCGGAGAAAAGCTGAACCAGACCAAGGTCGGCAAGATCGTCAACAAGCTGGGCGTGACCGGCCCGGGCGGAGCGATGTCTGCCGATGCCGAGATCACCATGGCCTTTGCCGATCTCAACGCCTGGAACGGCACCCGCGAACAACCGGGCGAGATCAAGGCGTTTCTGGATACGGTGCGCCAGACCTTCTCGCAGGTCAGCGCATCGGGCCAGCCGGGTTCGACCACCAGCAGTGCTGACCGGCTGGGCCTGGCGATGGGCGAACTGACCACCGCCGCCACGCTTGCGCCGGAGATCATGCAGAACTTCGCCACCGGCGTGGTCAAGGGCGGCAGCACGTCGCAGGTCGGCGTGTTGCAGGGCGAGGCGACTCTGGCCTACACCCAGCAGGTCCTGCCGGCTTGCGAACTGGCAACGGCGGATAAGTTCCCCTTCGTCAAGACTGCGAGCGCCGATGCCTCGGTTGCCGATGTGCGCAATGCCTTCGGGCCGGGCGGGCTGGTCCCGCTGTTCGTGCAGACCCGGCTCGATCCCTATCTTGATCGCAGCGCAGAACAGTGGCGCTGGACCACCGGGGATCCGGTCACCGCCACGTTCAGCCCGATCACCCCGCGCAACATGCAGAAGGCCGCTGCCCTCGCCCTGACGATCGGAGAAGGCTTGCCGCTCCGCATGGAGCTGGCCCAGCTTGGGCGCGAGGCAGGGCGGGTGGAGCTGGCCACGGGCGGGATCGCACTGCGTTTCGATCTGGATGACAACCGCGTGCAGGAGCTTACCTGGCAGTTCGGCGGCGGGATGGTCCAGAGTTCGGAAATGAAGATCATCGGCAATCCCGGTGTGCCGGGCCTGGTATCGGGTGAAGGGGTGGCATGGCGCCGCCCCGAACCTGGTCCATGGTCGTTGTTCCGCCTGCTGGAGCGCGCACGCATCCGCGCTGTTGCCGAAGACATGGTCGAGGCTGAATTCAACCCCGGCCCTGCGCGCGCGCTGTTCCGCATTTCCTTTCCAGAAGATCGCAATCCCTTCAGCGGGGGTGGCCTGTGGTCGGTGCAATGCCCTCCGGTGCTGTGACGACCCTTACCCGGCTTGAGCTTCCGGCGGTGTTCGGCAAGCTTCCGGCCCATGGCGATTTCGTCAGCCGCGGGGTTCCCGGCGCGCTGCGCGAAAAGCTGGACGAATGGCTCAGCCAGTGGCTTTCGCAGGCGCAGGCCGCGCATGGCCAGGCCTTCACCGAAGTCTATGAAAACGCCGCTCCGTGGCTCTTTGATGGCCCCGGCGCTGCAGCGGTGCTGCTGCCGAGCATGGACGCGGTCGGGCGGCATTATCCATTGCTCGTCGTGACCGCCCCCGCCTGCCTGATGCAGGACATTTATGATGCGGCGGTCGATGCGCTGGTGACGGGCGCGACCAGCGATGATCTGCGCGCGCAGCTCGCCGCGCTGGAACCCGATCCGCAGACGCCCGCTCTGCGAACGGCGCGCTGGTTCCTGCCTGAAGGCGCCGAAGGCGCCGAGGGCGCGCTCCCCGTGCCTGATAGTCTTGCCGCCTGGCCGCTGGTAGAAGGATGCTTTGCGTGACGATGATACCCTACCGGTCATCCGGTCGCAGCGAAACCGGCTTGGTGCGCGCGCAGAATGAAGATTCGATGCTGCTCGATAATGATGCGGGCCTGTGGATCGTGTTCGATGGCATGGGCGGCCACCAGAACGGCGCGGCGGCCTCGCGCATGGCGGCGCTCACCTTCGACGAGGCACCGCTGCCCGAACCCTTTGATGCTGCAATCGAAACCTTTGCCGATCGTATCCTTCAGGCCAATGCCCGCATCCGTGCCGCTGCCGAAGCGCAGGGCGGCGGCACGATGGGCACCACAGCGGTTGGCATGATCCTGCGTGGCCGCGAATTCGCGATTGGCTGGGTGGGGGACAGCCGCGCCTATATCCAGCGGCGCGGCGGGCTGTTCCAGCTGACCGTCGATCACACCCATGTGCAGGACCTGATTGACGAGGGCATTCTCACCCCCGCCGATGCCGAAGGGCACCCCATGTCCCATGTCCTCACGCGCGCGCTGGGCGTGGCGGAGGATTTGCAGGTCGACATCATCAAGGACGAGGTGGAGCCGGGGGATCGCTTCGTGCTGTGCAGCGATGGTCTGAGCGGCCCTGTCAGCGATGCAGAGATCCGCACCATTCTCGAACTGGAAAGCCCGCAGGCCGCGGTTGATGCCTTGATCGAGCGCGCCTATGCCAATGGCGCACCTGACAATGTAACTGCCATCGTGATCGAAATCGGGGCTTTCGGACTATGAGCAAGCCTCCGCAGGATTTCCCCGAGGACGCCGACCGGACGGTTTATCAGCCCAAGGGCGCGGTGCCGCCTGCGCCCCCTGCGCCCTCTGCGCCGTCCTCAGCGCCGCCGCCGGCCTATACCCCGCCTCTGCCCGAACCGCCGATCCCGGCGCCGCCGCGTCCTGCTGGCAGCCAGCAGATCGGCGATGGCGCGGTGCTCAATGGCATCTACCGGATCACCCGGTTCATCGCCAAGGGCGGCATGGGTGAGGTTTACGAGGCGGTCAACGTCCACCAGCCGGATGACCGGGTGGCGGTCAAGGTCATGCTCCAGCACCTTGCGCAGGATGAACTGGTGGCGGCGATGTTCGCCAAGGAAGCGGCCACGCTCACCCGGCTCAATCACGAAGCGATCGTGCAATACCGTCTCGCCGCACGCGACACCGAGGGGCGGCCCTATATCGTTACCGAGTTCATCCCCGGCCCCAATCTGGAGGACATGCTCGGCAAGCTGAAGCTTTCGGACGAGGAATTTCTCGGCATTTGCCAGAAGCTCGCCGCAGGGCTGGGCACCGCGCACACGCTTGGCGCGATCCACCGCGATATTGCGCCTGACAACATCCTGCTGGCCGATGGCGATCCGGCACGTCCGAAGATCATCGATTTCGGCATCGCCAAGGACGCGCGCGAGCAATCAGGGACCATCGTGGGCGATGGGTTTGCAGGCAAGCTGCGCTATGTCGCGCCTGAACAGCTGGGCGAATATGGGCGCAATATCGGGCCGTGGACCGATATGTACAGCCTTGCGCTGACGCTGCGCGCAGTGGTGGCGGGCAAGCATTCCGACATGGGCGGATCGATGGCCGATTCCGTGCGCAAGCGTATGCACGTGCCTGACCTGTCGGATATCCCGACGCCGTTCCGCGCCGCTTTCGAAGCCGCGCTCCAGCCCGATCCGGCCAAGCGGCCGCAATCGATGGCGGCCTTCAACGTGATGCTGACCAGCGGTGCGGCCGCCGCCGGGGTGGTGTCGGACATGGGCACTATCTTCGGTGGGGGGACGACCCAACTGGTCCCCGGCACGCCCCAGCCTGCTGCGGGCAGCGGCCTTGGCGGCAAGCTGCTTGGCCAGCTGCCTGCGGGCACGGGCGGGGGCAAAAGCCGCCTGCCGCTGATCATTGGTGGCGGGGCTGCGGCACTGATCGGGGTGGTCGGCATCGTGATCGCCACCAGCCTTGGTGGGGGCAGCGATACGCCAGAGCCTGCCGCGCCTGTCGCCAGCGATCAGGTCGCCGCAGCCCCCGCTGCGCCTCAGCCTGCGACCCCGGGCACGCCCGAATTTGCAGCCCTTGTGAGCCAGGCGAGTGCGGGCATTTCCTGTTCGTGGCTGACTCTGGCCGATGCGGGCACAGGCGGGGGGCGCTTCAGCGGCACGGCAGCGGTTCCCGCGTCAGCGCAGAGCCAGATGGCGCAGGCCCTTTCGGGTGCCGGCGCCAAGGTGCCGACGATCGATTTCGCCAACGTTCTGGCCCTGCCTGAATCAAACTGCGCGGTGATCGACGCACTGCGCGCCGCGCGCGGCGGACCGGTGAAGATCGACACCCCGCAGACCAATTACGAGATGCGCAATGAGCCCATCGACCAGGCCGATGGTATCACAGAACCCCAGCCACACGCTAAGGTGCGGCTCCAAATTACCGGTCCTGCGCCACATTTGGCGCTGGTTTTCCTGAGCAATCTTGCCGACCCTCAGGTCATGTCGGGCGATGAGGCGCGTAAGCTCGTGCAGCTTTACAAGGGTACAGACGCACCCGGTAACCTTGCCTTCAGCCTGCCCTTTGGAAACGTCAAGGCCTCGGAAAACGCCGGGATCGCGGTCATTTCAAGCGATCAGCCCTTGCCCGCCAACATCACCAAATTTGATGCCGGCTGGCCGCAGCGCTTCCTTGAAGGGGCCAGGGCCGGGCGCTGGAAGGCGGATGCAGTGTGGTTCCGGGTTGAGGATCGTCAGCCCGGCTGATCGGCCCTAGCGCCTTTGAGGGCGGCTCGATTCCTCATAGGCCTTGCGGAACTCGCGGCTGAACACTTCAAGGAAGGCCTCGGCCGATCCTTCCGCCACCCCGCTGAACTGCGCCTCATAGGCCTTCCACAAGGCCGCCTCGCGCTGGCCGGGCAGAACCTTGGCGAGCAGCCCCTGCTCTTTGGTGCGGGCCTTGATTGCGGCGGGCGAAAAGCGGTTCAGCGTCTCGCGCAGTGCGCCCTGCATGGCTTTGAGCGTGGCAATCTGGTGGGCTTGGAGATCGCGGTAGGATTCCTCGATCGCGCCCTCGGCCTCCATATAGCCGCGCATATGCGGGTTGAGCATCATCAGCAGTGCCTGATCGACATTGCGGGCAAATTTCAGCGGGTTGTTCCCATCGAAGCTGAGCGCAGTGCCTGCTGCCCCCATCTCTTCCTTGGCGCGGGCACGGGCTTCGAGCAGGATCATCAGTCCTGCGACAAGGTGGCGCAGCATCCGCCCGGTCTTGGCGGCCGTTTCCTCAGGAGACAGCTTGAGCTGGCTGGCGGGCACGCCAAGTTCAGTCAGCAACGCGCCGAACACCGCATCATGGGCGGGCGCTGCTGGAGGGGCCGGAGCAGCGGCGACAGGTGGCAGCGCGGCGTCGTTCGCATGGGCGACGGGCGATGGACGCACGCGCACTGGCGCAGCCGGCGGGGCGACCGGATCGGGCGCGCCTTGTGTCCATGCGCCCACAGTCGCTTCATGCCCGCTCTGGTCAGGCCAGCCACCCGCGGCGGGGGGGGAAGAGGGCGCCGCCCCGTGATTGAGCGGTGCAAAGCTGCCTCCACCTGTGGGCGGCGGCGCGCTGCCGGGCATCGGTGCGAAACTCCCACCCATCGGTGCCGCTGATGGTGCCGCAACCGGCGGTTGCGGGGGCTGATAGGCAGGCGGGGGGGGGGGCGGGGGCTGGGGCGGGGGCGGGGGCACAGCACCCGGAAGTGGCGCAAAGCCGCCGCCCGAGGGCGAAGGTGCAGCTGCGCTCGTGCCCAGCGGTGCAAAGGGATCGCCGCCACCCGGTGCCGGAGTGGCAGCGCCGGGCAATGGGGCAAAACCGCCACCCTCGTCCGGATCGACCCTGAAGGGATCGAACCCCGGATCGACGCTCCATGCCGCGTTATTCCAATCGACTTCGTTCTTGGCGGTAAAATCGCCAAAGATGTCATTCGCGTTGGCTGCGCCGCTGCCGCGTCCTGCATCTTCGGACCATACCGAGGCGCGGTCGGGCGCGGCCTGCGGCAGATCCCAGCCGGCATCGCTGAAACTGGGCGGCGGTGGGGGCGGGGGAGCCGCAGGGCGCCCGCCCGGTACATCGTTCCAATCGCCAAAACCCGGCCCGCGCGCAGCAGCTTCGGCACTGGCAGCCTCGCTCTGATGCTTCTGAAGCGCCGCTCCCGATAACCTCGCCTCGATCATATAGGGACCGATCCGGAAGCGGTCGCCCGGCACGATCCTGTGCGCGCCTTCGATGCGCTGATCCGATGGGCCCACGAAGGTGCCGTTGGTGCTGCCGAAATCGACCATGAAATAGTCATCGTCGCGGAACTGCACCTCGCAATGCCGCCGCGAAATCAGCCCGGTTTCGTCGGGCAGCACCCATTCGCAGGTCAGCGCCCGGCCGATATTCGCGCCGCGATTGTTGAGGACCAGTTCGGGAGTGACGCCGAGATCGGCAAAGTCGCTATTGATGATCCGGAGCGTCAGCGCCATCGGGCGCCAACCGCCTCTCGTCCGTTGACAGCGAAGCGATTGCCCAGATCGAGCACGCGCACGGCCAGCCCCGGATCGTCAATCGCGTTCTGCGCGATTACAGTCTGCACGGCGCCCGCTACCAATTGTCCCGGCAGGCGCGGATCGGCGGGCACGGGGGGGCTGTCTTCGGGCGCGATCGACCCGCCGGAAAAGAAGATCGCCAGGCCGATCAACGCCTCGGGCCAGGACTGGTCGGCGCCTTCCAGCAGCCGTTCAATCGCACGGCGGTTTTCATCATCGGGTTCATGCAGCCAGCGTTGCGCGGCATCCCTGAGCAGCATTCGCGGCGCGTATTCCGGGTCCTCGCGGCCCAGTGGCGGCAGGCTGGCAAGACCCCACTCGATCGTTTCCAGCTTAGGCAAAGCGCAGGCAAGATAGGCGGCGGCGGCGGTATCCTCACCGGCTGCGCGCAGCTGGGCAAAGAAGGCGGCCGGGGCAATATCTGCCTCGGGCCAGAGATCACGCGGCAGCTTCGCCTCTTGGGCGATCTGGCGGGCGGAACTCCAGAAGACGACGGTCCACTCGGTCATGATGTGCGCAGGGCATTCCTCTTAGGCGATCGCGGGAGGGTGCAACAGGCGCACCCGCGATCAGTTGATCTTAATCAGTGCGCCCTTCTCGGTCAAAATCCCGCCTGCGGAAACATCGGTCATTGCATAGCCTGTGACCTTGACCATCAGCGAGGTGATCGTCGCCTGCGTCGGTGTCAGCTTCAGCGACGTCTGGCCCACGACAAGCTCGATCGATTGCATGGCTTCGATCTTGACCTTGCCCTTGCTGGTCTTGATCGTCAGGTTGCCCATGTCGATGGTCAGCTTGTCGTTGCCCTTCTGGATCTTGGTCGTGCGGTTGCCTTCGGTGATCTTGTTGTCTTCGTTCTTCTTGAGCTCGTAGCTGCGGTTGCCATCGATCTTCACCTTTTCGTCACGCTTGACGTAACGCTGGCGGTCGCGCCCGACCTTCAGTTCCTCGTCGCGGCCGATATGGGTGCTGGTATCGAAGCGCACGCGCACGTTCATCAGGCGTTCGGCGTGAATGAACAGTTCTTCCTTGCCGCCCTTGTCCTCGAAGCGGATCTCGTTGGCCTTGGGCTCCCCCGTGTCGAGCTTTTCGGCCTGCGTGTAAGGGGTCTGCTCCCCATAGGTCAGCGTACGCCATACCGCACGGGTCTTGTTGGCCGGCAGGGGATAGATCGGCATGTGTTCAGCGTTGAACACGCGCCCGACCACCACCGGCTGATCGGGATCGCCGTGGAGGAAATCGACCAGCACTTCATGGCCCACGCGTGGCAGGATGATGTTGCCGAGGCCGCCGGTCTGGGAAACGCGGATCCAGCAGGTCGATTTTTCATCCGGGCTGCCGGTGCGGTCCCAGTGAAAGCGCACCTTCACCCGGCCATATTCGTCGGTGAAGATCGTCTCGCCCTTGGGGCCGGTGACGACTGCGGATTCAACCCCGACCACCCGCGGCTTGAGTGCGCGGCGCGGGGCGCGATATTGCGTGGCGGCGGGAATGGCGACGAAAGTGACATCATCGCGCGGCTGTTCAGCGGAGCCTGTCACATAGGTTTGCGGTGAAAGGCTGTGCTGGGTGGCGATAATCAGGTAGCTGCCGTTGTAGCGGTTGACCCGGTGGTTTTCGACCGTGACAGTCTGGCCTGCGCACAGGCTCTTGGCGCTGGTGCGGCCAATGAAGGTGCGGCGCCGGGCACGGAATTCCTCCAGCCGCACCTTGCTCAGCCGATCGGCGCGGGCCTTGGTGATGAACAGGCCGGGGAAGTCGTAATGTTCCTGCGCATCAAGGGGGTGCTGGCCATCGGCGCTCGCCTTGCCATCGACCGGCTTGGTGGGCTTCTTGAAATCATAGTCGCGCAGGGACACCAACTCGTGCCCGGAACTCGCCACGCGTTCAGCCCAGCCGGTCAGCGCGTGGTGCCCGCCGAGCGAATCGCCAACCCTGTAAGCCTGCGCCGTGCCCTGCGCGGCGTTGAAGGCAATGGTGGCATCGCGCCCCGGCTTGTGGGTGCTGGCCTTGTCGCAGATCACCATCAGGTGCTTTTGCGCGGTGTGCTCGAAGAAGTAATAGAGCCCTTCCTGCTCCATCAGGCGGGAGAGGAAGTGGAAATCGCTTTCTCCGTACTGCACGCAATATTCCAGCGGTTCGTAGCTGGCGGTGACGCGCAATTCATAGTCGGTGATGCTCGCCGCACCGAAAACAGCCTTGATGATGTCGATGACGGTCTTTTCCTGAAAGATCGCAAAACCGCGGCGACTCGACATGAAATGGGTGAAGGGGCGCAGCGATAGGTTGTAGTGGAACCCGTCACCATCCTCCATCAGGTGCGCGCCTTCGGCCAGAAGGCCGTTGAAGTGGCGGACCACATCCTGTTCTTCATAGACCGCCACACTGACCGGTTTTCCGATGTGCGGAACCAGATCAAGCTCACCCAGGGTGGCGACAATCTGGACTTCTATTTCGAACGGATTCGATAATTCTTCCCGCGCAGACAAGGCGATATAATCGACTTGCTCCCCGCCGAGATCGACTGCCATCCTGATTTCGCGAAATTCGGAGTTCACCGCGAACGCCCCCCACAATCTTGATCCAAACGCTGTTGCTACCCGGATCCGGCGCCGACCATCACTCCCAAAAGGGGACGGGTCGATCTCGTTCGGCTTGTAAGTCTTACGCCAAGGTGTTACCTCAAGGGCAACAAAAGACAAATCCCAAATCGGTCTGGTCGCGCCCGGCAATTTCTGTTCTGCTCAGGCAGTGATATTCGATGTGGAGTCGAACGATGAAGGTTCGTTATTCAGTTTTCGCCGCCGCCCTCGCAGGTGCCTGCTTTGCCGCACCGGCCTTTGCCGTTGAGGACGAAAAGTCAGATGCTGAAAATTACGCCAAGTGGGTGTGTCTGATCGACAAGAAGTGCGATGGCGAGGTGACCGCCGTTGTGGGTGATGGCGTTGACAGCGAAGGCGTTCGTCCGCTGATCGGGCCCAACACGTCGCGCCCCAAGCCGGCTGTGGTGGCCGCCGCGCCCAAGCCCGCTGCGGCCCCGCGCAACAATCTTGGCGCTTCGGGCAATGGTGCGCGCCAGCTTTCCGCCGGTCGCCGCCAGGTTGACGGCGGGCCTGTGGCCGTGCCCAGCGATGTGCGCGATAGCGCCAATCTGTTCGTGACCTTCCGCAAGAACTCGGCGGCGCTCGAATCCGGCATCACCGGCGACATGCGGCTGCTGGCGCGTGCGGTGAACGAATCGCTGGCTGCGGGCAATCAGCGGGTCATCCAGATCGGCGGTTTCACTGACGCCACCGGCGATGATGAGTTTAACCTGAAGCTCTCGCAGGAACGCGCCGAAACCGTCCGCAAGTCGCTGATGGAGCTGGGCGTGCCCAGTGATGCCATCCAGTCGGTGGGCTATGGTGAAACCCGGCTGATTGAGGGCTATGCCCCCACCCACGGGATCAACCGCCGTGTCGAGGTCGTCGTTCTGAACTGACGCTTTCGACCGGGGGGACGAAAACTGTGAAATCCGTGGAACAACTGCTGGCGCCTGTCTCTGACGCGCTGCCATGCGGTGAGGATCTGGACGAAAGCGTCGATTTTGACACGCTTCGTGCTGCGTTCGACGATAATTTTCCGATTGATTCCGGAGTGTCCCGGCTTGCCGATGGCGAGCCGGGCCCGCCCCCTGTCGACTGGCGCGAACTGTTCGAGAAGATCGAGGATCTGTGCGGACAGACCAAGGACCTGTGGCTGGCGGTCAGCTATGCGCGCTGCGGCTTCACCCGCTCCGATCCCGATATCGTTGCGCAGGGGCTGGAGTTCACTGCGCGCCTGCTCGAAGAGCAGTGGGGCGATGTTCACCCGGTAATCGATGATCCCAACGGCCGCGTGCGCGCGCCGATTTTCGAAGATATCGCCCGGCGCGGGGCCTTCGCCATGCCCTTCCTCGAATTGCCGCTGGTGATGGGCAGCCGTTCGAGCCTGCGGGCTGGCCAGATTCTCGATGCGCATGAAAACGGCGGCTCGTCCGATCACTTCGTCGAAGTGCGCATGACGCTCGATCAGCTCGATGATGAGAGCAAGCAGGCGGTCGCCGCGCAAATGCGCGCGATGCTCGATTGCATCGCCCGGATCGAGGCGGTGCTGCGCGAGAAGAACGCCGGCAGCGTCCCCGATTTCAGCACGGTGCGCGATACCATCGAAATGGTCGAGGATGCCTACCTTACTCTTGCCGGGCTCAAGAGCGAGGGCGGGGAAGAAGATGCCGGGGCGGGCGAAGATGCCGCTGTTGATGCGGTGATGGCAGGCGGCGGCGGTGCAGGCGGCCCGGCATTCGGCGGCGCGGTCAAATCGCGTGATGACGTGATCCGGGCACTGGGCGCGATCGAACAATATTACACCCGTGCCGAACCCGGCCATCCGATGCGCCTTGCCATGGGGCGCCTGCGCAGCTGGGTGAACAAGGACTTCATGGAAATCCTTGAAGACATTGCGCCGCGCAGCCTCGATGAGGTGAAAAGTGTTTTGCTGGAACGGCGTGATGTGGAATGATCATGGTTGATCAAGTCTTTCAACGGTCGGCGCGGCGAGTCGTTATCGCCCAGGCTGAAGTGGTTTCAGGGCCGATCAAGGGGGGAATATAATGTCGGATTCCGGACAGAAGTTCATCAGCCGCAACCGCAAGCCGCGCGTGCACATCTCCTATGATGTGGAAACCTACGGCGCGCGCAAGTCCATCGAGCTGCCCTTCGTGATGGGCGTGATTTCGGACCTTTCCGGCAAGAGCGAAGTCGCCAAGAAGGATCTCAAGGACCGCGATTTCGTCGAGTTCGATGTCGACAATTTCGACAAGCGCATGGCCGCGATTGCGCCGCGTGCGGCCTTCCTCGTGGACAATGCGATCGAGGGCGAAGGCAAGATCGGTGTCGATATCACCTTCAAGAAGATGGATGATTTCGAGCCGGGCAAGGTTGCCGAAGCCGTCCCTGCGCTCTCCAAGCTGCTCGAAGCGCGGCGCCAGCTCAATGATCTGCTGATTGCGATCGATGGCAAGCAGAACGCCACCGAACTGCTCGAAAAGGTCATGCAGGACGAAAGCCTGCTCAAGGCGCTGAGCGCGGCCAAGGGTGAAGCCGATCAGGGCGATGCCGAAGCGGGCACTGCCGAATAAGCCGGTTCCACCGGCCGCCCCCTTCGGGGCTCATTTAACGCGTTCGTTACGGAGGAAATGATGGCATCGGATCCATCGAAGCTGGATCAAGCACAAGTCGCCGAAGCAATCTCGGTCGACGATTTCGCCTCGCTCATCCAGCGCGATTTCAAGCCGCGCGATGATGCCCGTCGCGGGCAGATCGAACAGGCGGTCAAGACCCTTGCCCAGCAGGCGCTGGCAGGGGCGGTCAAGATGGGTGACGATGTCTTTGCCACCATCGATGCGATGATCGCAGAGATTGACGCCAAGCTTTCTGCCCAGACCAACGCGATCATGCACCACCCCGAATTCCAGGCGCTGGAATCGGCCTGGCGCGGGCTCGATTATCTCGTCTCCAAGAGCGAGACCGGGCAGGATCTCAAGGTCCGCGTGATGAACATCGATCAGTCGGAACTGTCGGCGATGTTCAAGCAGTATCGCGGCACGCTGTGGGACCAGAGCCCGCTGTTCAAGAAGGTCTACGAGGCCGAATTCGGCCAGCTTGGCGGCACCCCGTTCGGCGCCTTCGTGTGCGATATGTACTTCGACCATTCCTCGAAGGACCTCAACATCATGAAGGGCCTCGCCCGCATCGGTGCGGCCAGCCATGCGCCGATGATTGCGGCGGCGGATTCGAACCTGCTCGGCATGGACAGCTGGACCGAAGTGTCCGATCCGCGCGATCTGGCCAACCGCTTTGACGGCAGCGATCACGCCGCCTGGAACGCCTTCCGCAGTTCGGACGACAGCAAGTATCTGGCGCTCACCATGCCGCGGATGCTCGGCCGTGCGACCTATTCGGTCAAGGACAACCCGATCGACGAATTCGAGTTCGACGAAGCCACCAACGGCGAACACGACAAGCACCTGTGGATCAACTCGGCCTATGGTCTGGGCGTGCGGATCAATGCCGCGTTCCGCGAATATGGCTGGTGCACCCGCATCCGCGGCGTGGAATCCGGCGGGACGCTGGAAGACCTGCCGCTGTCGACCTTCCCGACCGATGATGGCGGTGTCGACCAGAAGTGCCCCACCGAAGTCGCGATTTCCGACCGGCGCGAGGCCGAGCTTTCGGATCTGGGCCTGATCCCGCTGATCCACCGCAAGGGCACCACCAGCGCAACCTTCATCGGTTCGCAGACGGTGCACAAGCCGGCCAAGTATGACGATCCCAATGCCACCGCCAATGCGCGGCTGGCGGCGCGGCTGCCCTATCTGTTCGCCAGCTGCCGGTTTGCCCATTATCTCAAGTGCATGGTCCGCGACTGGGTCGGGGGCACGCGTGAGGGGCCGCAACTCCAGGCCGACCTGAGCGACTGGGTGCACCAATACGTTACCGCCGACCCGGATTCGGCAAGTGAAGAAACGAAGGCTCGCCTGCCGCTTAAGCGGGCTGACGTGACCGTGGAACCGGATCCTGAGAATCCGGGCTACTACAAAAGCCGCTTCCTGTTCGTGCCGCACCACCAGTTGGAAGGTATGGACGTGAGCGTCAGCATGGTGTCGCAACTGCCCAAGGGCAAATGATCAAGCTACCGTCATGATGTGATGAACGTTCGGAAGTAGGAGATTTAACATGCAGGTTTCGATTTTTCTGAAGCTCGATGGGATCGAGGGTGAAGCGACCGACGATGGTCACACCAACGAGATCAAGCTGGCGAGCTGCAGCTTCACCGCGAGCAACACCTCGTCGTACAACAACGCCTCGAAGACCGTTTCGAAGGGGCAGGCGCTGATGGGCGACATCGCCTTCTCGAAGGAAGTCGACAAGACCTCGGTCGCGCTGTTCAAGGCCTGCGCTTCGGGCAAGGTTATCCCCAAGGGGACCGTCTCGTTCCAGTCGAACGTCGGCGATGACAAGAAGATCGACTTCCTCAAGTACGAACTCGAGAACGTCGTTCTGAACTCCTACTCCTTCTCGGCTTCGGGCGAGGCCTATGAAAACGGCTCGCTGACCTATGCCAAGATCACGCAGGTCTATGACCAGCGCGACGAGAAGGGCACCTCGAAGGGCAAGGTGCAGGGCTACTTCGACGTCCTGCTCAACAAGGCCGGTTAATCGAAGCTGGTTAATCAGCCCTGCTGGGGGGCAGAGAGGCGATCAATGGTCAAGGCTGACGAACTGCTTGCCTCGGGCGATGTCGCTGCTGCCCGCCAGCAACTTATCGAAGAAGTGCGTGCGAACCCCGGCGATGTCGGGGTTCGCATGTTTCTGTTCCAGATGTGCGCCCTTTTGGGCGAATGGGACCGCGCCAAGGCGCAGCTTGAAACACTGGCGAAGCTCGATCCCGAAGCGCGGATGCTTTCGGTCGCCTACACCCAGTGTATCGCCGCCGAGCAGACCCGTGCGAACGTTTTTGCCGGCAAGGAGCCGGCCAGCATTCTTTATCCCGTCGCTTGGGGCGATAGTCTGGCGGCAGCGCTGATGGCCCGCCAGCAGGGCGATACCGCCACCGCCGATGCGCTTTACGGCGAAGTTTTCGATGCCGCGCCAACCTCGGCGGGCACCACCGATACCGGCATGGCCTTTGACTGGATCGCTGACGCTGATCCGCGGCTTGGCCCCGTGACCGAAGCGATTATCGCGGGGCGTTATGGCCTGATGCCCTTTGCTGCGCTCGAAAGCCTCACCATCACGCCGCCTTCGGATCTGCGTGATACGGTGTGGATCCAGGCCGAATTCGGCATTGCTGGCGGGGCGCGGGTCGCAGGCTTTATCCCGCTTCGCTATCCGGGCAGCGAAAGCGCTGACGATGCGGCCATCGTGCGCGGCGCTGCTACCGGCTGGGCCGAGGATGGGGTGGGTGAATATCCGCTCGGCCACCGGTTGTTCGCTTTTTCGGATGACAGCGAAGTGCCCGTGCAGGACTTGCGCGAACTGACCCTCAGCAACGGTTGACGATGTCGGTCAAGGTCCGTCTCACCCCGACGCTGTTCGACAAGCTGGCGTCGGGCAACGATTTCGGAGGGCTTTCCGCCGATGCCGATATGCCCGCGGTAGGGCGTGAGGATTTTCGCAATTTCGCAGTCGCCAATCTTGAACGCTTCACCGAAAAGTCGCTGCGCGCTTCGGTGATGCGCGATCTGGCGTGGCTGCTGAACACGATCTCGCTCGAATCCGCGCAGAACCTCGACAATTATCCGCAGGTCCGCGATTCGGTCATGAATTTCGGCGTGCGCGATTTTGCCGGGCGTTCGCTGGGGCGGGAAGCGGCGCGTGAACAGGCGCGCGAAATCCGCCGCGCGATCCTGCGCTTCGAACCGCGCATCAACCCTGCATCCCTTCGCGTCGAACCGCGCGGTCGGGCCGATCATTCGAGCAAGATCGGCTTTGTCATCGAAGGCGAGATCACGGGCGGCCCGCAGGCTTTGCCGATGCGGCTGAAGACCGATATCGATCTTGAAACCATGACCGTCGAAGTGAGCGAGTGATGGATCCTCGGCTGCTCGAATACTACGAGGCCGAGCTCGAATACCTGCGCGTCCAGTCGCTCGAATTTGCCGAACGCCATGAAGCGGCGGCAACCAATCTCGGGCTGACCGGGGGCGAGCGCGATCCCTATGTCGAACGGCTGCTGGAAGGCGTCGCCTTCCTGTCGAGCCGTGTGCAGTTGAAATTGGACGATCAGTTCCCCGAATTCACCCAGCACCTGCTTCAGGCGGTGCAGCCGCATTACCTTGCGCCCACCCCCTCGATCGCGATTGTCGGCTTCGAGCCAGTGACGGGCGATCCCGGTCTTGCGCGTGGTGCGCTGGTGGAGCGCGGGACGCAGCTTTCGGCCGAACCGCAGGGCAATTCGCGTACGCCGGTGATCTTCCAGACCGGGCAGGATGTGACGCTGTGGCCGCTCCAGATCGCCTCGGCCGAATATGTCGGCAGCCGGGCGGGCGCGGCGCGCTATGCCGATCTGGCCGGGGTGCGCGCGCAGGCCGCGCTGACCTTGCGGATCGAAGCGCAGGACGGCGTCACCCTGTCCAGCATCGCGGCTGATGAATTGCCGATCTATCTGGATGGCGGCGAAGGCGTGGCCAACGAGCTGTACCGCCAGATGATCGGTGAGGCCGTGGCCGTGGTCGCC
>JAGKSZ010000138.1 GCA_018991295.1 Porphyrobacter sp.
GCTTGCGGCAGATCGGGCAGGGCTTGGTCGAAGTGGTCATGCCAAGACAAGCTGGGCATTGGCCGCTTCAATGGCAAGGCCGGGATCGGTCACTATCCGCACCTCGCGCCCCGTCCGGCGGGTAAGTTCATCCAACCAGTCCGGCTTGAGCTTGGCCCGCAAGGCCGGGTGGACCCGCAGTTCCAGCACGCGCCCGCTGCCATCGCCGGCGGCCAGTTCCGCCCGGCGCAGTGCCATGCGCGCCGCCATGCCGAGGCGGGAGACTGCGAATCGGTGCAGCAGCGAAGGGCCCGTGAGCCGTGCGATCAGCTGGACAAAGCCGAAGCCGTTCATCGCGGTCGCCTCATGCGGCCAGCCCGCCAGCGCCTCTGCCAGCGCGGCATCGACTGCACGGCGATCCTCCTTCGTCTGCAATGTCGGGAAGTCGATCCCGATATTCCCGCCAAGATCGAACCACATGAGCGCACGGGCGATCGCCGGAACCGCAGCCAGCGCGACTTCGCGCCCCGTGCCCACGCCGTCGATATCGATCACGGTCATGGCCGGGGTCACGCTGACGAGAATTTCGCCGCCGGGAAAGTCGAGACTGGCCGAAGACGCCGCGTGCCACACCTCCTCCCACAGCCCGGCAGGGAAGCGGCGCAGGGTGCGGCCTTCCGGCAAGGCGGCCAAAGGGAGCGGCGCATCGGCGCTGGCGACCCGCGCCTGCGCCCGTTTCAGGCGCCCACGCTCAGCCAGCGCGGCGCGGGTGATGGCAAGATCGAGGCTCTGCCCCTCGGTCACCTGCGGGGGCAGGTGATCGACCAGCGCCTCGGTGCCGCCCTCAAGCAGTGCCACGCCCCGGCGGGTGCCCTTGAGCTTGGCGGTGAGTTTGCCGGTGATGCGCGTACCCGCAGCGAGTTCGCCCGGCCACATGACCTTGGCGGCCAGCACCTGATCGCCTTCGACCAGAAGCGCACGGGTTTCTGCGATGCCCTGTTCGATCAGCCAGGTCACAGGCCCACCCCCGACCCCTCCCGCAAGCGGGAGGGGAGAAAACAGCACTGAAACCCCCCTCCCGCTTGCGGGAGGGGCTGGGGGTGGGCGCGGCGCCGCTTGCCGCTAAGCTCACCCAATCGCAAACCCTGCCGCCTTCAGCAGCGCCCTCGTGTGGTAAAGCGGCAGGCCCATCACGCCTGAATGGCTGCCCCTGATCCATGCAATCAGGCCTTCCGCGGCGCCCTGAATGGCATAGCCGCCCGCCTTGCCCTGCCATTCGCCGCCCGCCAGATAGGCCGCGATTTCCTCTGCCGAAAGCCGCTTGAAGCACACCACCGTCTCGTCGAGCCGTTCGCGCAAGCCCCCATCAGGGCCGCGCAAAACGACGCTGGAGAGCACCTGATGGCGCCGCCCGCTCATCAATTCGAGGCAGGCACGCGCTTCGGCCTCGGTTTCGGTCTTGGGCAGGATGCGGCGGCCCACGGCCACTACCGTATCGCCCGCCAGCACAAAGCCGGGGGCCTCAACCGCCCGTGCCTTCTCGCGCCCCATGCGCAGGGCATAGGCGCGGGGGAGTTCGTCCTTAAGCGGGGTTTCGTCGATGTCGGCAGGCACCACGGCATCGGGCGCAAGGCCCAGCCGCCCCAGCAGCTCGCGCCGCCGGGGTGATGCCGATGCCAGTGTCAGATGAGCTGCGCCCATCAGGGCCGCAGGCAATTATTGCGGGCCGGGGCCGCCGCGACCCGGCATGAAGCGATAGGTGATGCGCGCCTTGGTGAGATCGTAGGGCGTGAGTTCGCACAGCACTTCATCGCCCACCAGCACGCGGATGCGGTTCTTGCGCATCTTGCCTGCGGTGTGGCCGAGTACTTCATGGCCGTTTTCAAGCTCCACCCGGAACATCGCATTGGGCAGCAACTCAACCACGCGCCCGCGCATTTCGAGGAGTTCTTCCTTGGCCATGTAATTCCTTCATATCGGTTGCCGCGGGCAAGACGCCCGTCGATTGCTGGCCGCGCTTTAGCGATGCGGGAACCAAAAGGGAAGGCTCGTGCGTTAAGCGATTGGTCGGTGATGAAATGCACCGGCCGGACGGGGATGCAGACTGCATCTCCGCCTTTGCTACGCGTGTCATCCATTGCCTCACAGCGAGCGGCAACGGCCGCCCTGACGAATAGTACTGCAACTGAAGGGACATCATGAACCTCTCCCCGTTTTCCCGTGCGGCCCTGCGGGCTGGCACCTGCGCCTTCGCATTCGGGACTGCCCTGCCGCTCGCGGCGGGTGTGACCGATGCCGCCGGCGCGCCTGCCGCTGGTGCTGCCGCGATGTCCCAGCCGCAGCCCCAGGCACCTGCCCAGCCGGCCGAGGACGAACCGGAAAGCGCCAGTGATACCGGCACGGTCGGCAATGAAATCATCGTGCGTTCGGGGCGGCTGCGCGGGCAGCTGTTCGTCGATCAGGCTCCGCTGCTTGAGCTGGACGAAACCGCCATCGCCGCCGAGGGCGTGACTTCGATCACCGATCTGATCGCCCAGATCAGCGCCCGCACGGGTTCTGCCCGCGGGCGCGGCGGCGGCGGGCCGGTGATCCTTGTCAACGGCATCCGCATCGGTTCCTTCCGCGAATTCGCCAATTACCCGCCCGAGGCGCTGGCGCGGGTCGAGGTGTTCCCCGAAGAAGTGGCCCAGCGTTTCGGCTTTCCGCCTGATCGCCGGGTCATCAACCTGATCCTAAAGGACAATTATTCGAACCGTCAGGCTGATCTCGAATTCGAGATGCCTTCGCGCGGCGGTTATGCGCGCACCGAACAGCAGCTTGGCATCCTCAAGATCGCCAATGGCGGGCGGATCAACGCCAATATCCAGTTCGATGATGCCAACCTCCTGACCGAAGCGGAACGCAATGTGCCGCAGACGCCGGGATCGGTGTCGCTGGTGGCGGGCGATCCGGCGCAGGCCGAATTCCGCAGCTTGCTGGCCGATACCTTCGGGCTGGATGCCAATGTGTCATGGGCCAAGGCCTTCATCGACAGCGGCACATCGGTCAGCGCCAACCTCAATTATTCGCGCAACGAAAGCCGCAGCCTTGATGGCCTCAACAGCGTGGTGCTGACTGCACCGGGCGGGGCGAGCGCGGTGCGCACCTTCGGCGGCGATACGCCGCTGGCGCGGCGCACCTCGAGCGATGCGGTATCGGCGGCAGGTTCGATCACCAGGCCGGTGGGGGCCTTCCGCCTGACCAGCACCTTCGATAGCTCGTTCATCGAAAGCCAGACCGAGATCGACCGGCGCCTTACCCCCGCGCAGCTTCAGGTGTTCCGCGATGCTGCGGCCGCAGGCACGCTGGCGATCACCGGCCCGCTGCCGGCGGACACGGCCAATGGCTTTGATACCGCGCGCAGCCGCTCGATCACCGCCAGCACGCTGACCACGCTCGAAGGCGGGCTGGCCGAGCTTCCGGCAGGCGAAGTGCGTGCGACCTTCGATGTCGGCCTCAACTGGCAGCGCATCGAAAGCAGCGATACGCGCACGGTGACCGATGTCGCGCTGACGCGGCGCAACCTTTCGACCGGCGCCAATCTGGTGGTGCCGCTGACCAGCCGCCGCGAGGAATTCCTCGATGCGCTGGGCAGCTTCACGCTCAACCTGCAGGCGGGTGTTGAGGATCTCAGCGATTTCGGCGTGCTGGGGGACTGGAACGCAGGTGTAACGTGGCAGCCGATTGATGGGCTGGACCTTTCGGCCACCTATATCTGGCGCGAAGTGGCGCCGGGGCTGGGGGCGCTGGGCAATCCGCAGATCGTCAATCTCAATGTGCCAGTGTTCGATTTCGTGCGCGGCGAGACGGTGCTGGCCGAAGTGCTGACCGGCGGCAACCCGAACTTGCCGGCCGAAACCCAGCGCGACTGGAAGTTCTCGGCCAACTGGAACCTGCCGTTCTGGGAGAATTCGCGGTTTCAAGTCGATTACATCCGCAACCGTTCGGACAATGTGGTGAGCGGCTTCCCGCAGATCACCGCGGCGACCGAGGCGGCGTTCCCGGGCCGGGTGACGCGCGATATCAACGGCCGGGTGGTGCGGGTTGACCGGCGCGCGGTGAGCTTTGCCGAAACGCGTGCGGACCGCATCCAGTTCACCTTGTCGACCAATGGCAGCATCGGTGCGCCTGCGGGCGGGCCGGGCGGGTTCGGCGGTCCGGGCGGTGGCGGCGGTCGCTTTGGCGGTGGCGGTGGCGGTGGCGGTGGGGGGGGGGGGGCGCCTGCGCCTGCCGCAGCAGCGCCGCAGCAGCCTGCCCCGCCCACCACGGGCGCAGCCCCGGCGGCCCCGCAAGCAGGCGGAGCGCGCGGCGGCTTTGGCGGCGGCTTCGGCGGGGGCGGCGCGGCCCCTTCGCCCGAGCAGCGCGAACAGTTCATGGCCTTCCGCACCCGGCTGTGCGCCGATGACGGGCTGGCCTTCCTCGAAAAGCTGGCAGCAGCGATTGATAGCGGCGCGGATATCTCGGCCGAGTATCCCGGCATTGACGCTGCCCGCCTTGCGCCGATGCTCTCGCGGCTGCGCGGCGCGGATGGCAAGGTCGATCCGGCGCGGCTCGCCACCTTCCGTGACCGCATCTGTGCGATTGATCCGGCGATGATGGGCGGGGCTCCCGGCGGTGCTCCGGCAGGCGTTCCGGGCGCGGCGGGGCAGGGGATGCCCCCGCAGATGGCCGCTTTCCGGGAACGCGCCTGCGGCCCCGAAGGCGATGCCGCGATCCGCGAGCTGATCGGCAAGATCGAGCGCGGCGAGGATGTCTCGGCGGAGCTTCCGGGCATTGATCCGGCCTTCATCAAGATGGCGCTTGATCGTTCACGCCTGCCCGATGGCACGCTCCCGCCCGAGGCGATTGCGCGCTTCAAGGACCGCTTCTGCGCGGCCCCGGCCCCTGCGGGCGGCGCTCCGACGGGCGGCGCTCCTGCCGGTGCAGGTGGCCCGCCGGCGGGCGGCCCGGCATTCAACCCGCTGGCAGGGGGCCGCCAGATGCAGGGCTGGCGCTATTTCTTCAACCTCACCCACACGATCGAACTCGCCAACGAGATCCTGATCGCCCCCGGCATCGCCCCGCTCGATCAGCTTGACGGGCAGGCGACCGGTGCCTTCGGCCAGCCGCGCCATTCCAGCCGCCTCGAAGCGGGCCTGTTCGGCAAGGGCATGGGCTTCCGCCTCTCGGGCATCTACACGGGCGAGACCCGTCTGGATGGCGCGGTCGGCACAAGCGATCTGTTCTTCGATGACATCGTCACCTTCAACCTGCGCATCTTTGCCAACATGGGCGAGATCACGGGCAAGAACGAAGGCCTGCTCAAGGACTTCCGCGTGAGCCTTGTTGCCGACAACCTGTTCGATGCGCAGCGCCGCGTGCGCGATGCCAACGGGGTGACGCCGGTCAATTACAACCCCTTCGTGATCGATCCGCTGGGGCTGTATCTGGGGATTGATCTGCGCAAGCTGTTCTGAACCGGGCAATTATGAACCGTTCGTCCTGAGCTTGTCGAAGGACCGCTTTTTCTTTCCGGCCCGCTCCGGGTCATAAGGAGAAGGACGGCCCTGCGACAGTCTCAGGGCGAACGGAGGTTGGCCTCAACCGCCTGCCAAGGCCTCTGCGCAGGCATGGCCGCTCGCCCAGGCCCATTGGAAGTTGTAGCCGCCAAGCCAGCCGGTCACATCCACCGCCTCGCCAATGGCATAGAGGCCGGGCACGCGCGCGGCCTCCATCGTGCGGCTGGAAAGTTCCGCCGTGGCAATGCCGCCTGCGGTGACTTCGGCCTTGGCATAGCCTTCGGTGCCATTGGGGGCAAAGCGCCAGTCGGCCAGCTGTGCCTGAGCCGCGCGCAGGTCCTTATCGGCCAGATTGCCCAATTCCCGTTCCAGCCCCAGCCGGTCCGCCAGCGCATCGGCCAGCCGGTCAGGCAGGCGTTCGCGCAGCAGGGTGCGCAAGTGCGTGCGAGGCCGATCGCGCTTGGCCTCCACCAGCCAGTCACTCGCGGCATCGGGCAGGAAGGTGATCCCCACCTGTTCGCCATGCCGCCAATAGGACGAGACTTGCAGGATCGCCGGGCCGGACAGGCCCTTGTGCGTGAACAGCGCAGCCTCGGCAAATTCTGCCTTTCCGGCCCGCGCCCGCACCGGCGCGGCCACGCCCGAGAGTTCGCGGAACAACGCATCTTCGCCCCCCAGCGTCAGCGGCACGAGGGCGGGGCGCGGCTCTGCCACCTTCAATCCGAATTGCCGGGCGAGCCGATAGGCAAAATCGCTCGCGCCCATCTTGGGGATGGAAGGCCCCCCGGTGGCGATCACCAGCATAGGCGCGGCCCATGCGCGGCCATCGGCCGACGTGACGGTAAAGACCCCGTCCTCGCCCCGCGCCACGCTGGCAATATCGACCCCGCAGGTCAGCGTCACCCGCTCGGGCGGACATTCATCCAGCAGCATCGCCACGATCTGCCTGGCCGAACCATCGCAGAACAATTGCCCCAGCGTCTTTTCGTGCCAGGCGATGCCGTGTTTCTCGACCAGCGCGATAAAATCGGCAGGCGTGTAGCGGGCGAGCGCGCTCTTGGCGAAATGGGGGTTGGCGGAAAGGTAATTGCCCGGCCCTGCGCCCAGATTGGTGAAATTGCAGCGCCCGCCGCCGGAAATCAGGATCTTCTTGCCCGGTGCTTCCGCCTTTTCCAGCAGCGCCACCTTCAGGCCGCGCTGGCCCGCCTGGCCTGCACAGAACAATCCGGCCGCGCCTGCGCCGAGGATGATGACGTCGCTTTGGTCCATTGCAGCGCGGATAGGCGTGCTTGCGGGAATTGCCAATCGCCCCCGGCAGTCCCTATTGGGCAGGGCATGGCCCGAACCCCCGCAGGCACCCCCCAGCATCCCGGCGGCGCGGAACGCTTCAACGAGGAGCGCGCCGCGCAGACCGTTGCGTCTGCCCAGCCCGATCTGGAAGGCGGCGTGCAGGCGATCCGCGATACGGTGAAGGTGCTGAAGCCGGTGCCGGGCGTCTATCGGATGTTGGATGCCCGCGGCGAGGTGCTCTATGTCGGCAAGGCGCGCAGCCTCAAGGCGCGGGTGGCCAATTACACCCAGATTGCCGGGCTTTCGGGGCGATTGCAGCGGATGGTCAGCCAGACGCGGGCCATGGAGATCATCACCACCAATTCGGAAGCCGAGGCGCTGCTTCTGGAAGCGCAGCTGATCAAGCGGTTCCGCCCGCCCTTCAACGTGCTGCTGCGCGATGACAAGAGCTTCCCCTTCATCCTGCTGCGCGCCGATCACGCCTTCCCGCGCATCCAGAAACATCGCGGCGCGCGGCGGGCCAAGGGCAATTATTACGGGCCGTTCGCCAGTGCAGGCAGCGTCAACACCACGCTGAACGCGCTGCAAAAGCTGTTCCTGCTGCGGTCCTGCACCGACAGTTTCTTCAACAATCGTGACCGGCCGTGCCTGCTCTATCAGATCAAGCGGTGTTCAGCGCCGTGCGTGGGCCGCATCGACGAGGGCGGCTATGATGCGCTGGTGCGGCAGGCCAAGGATTTCCTCTCGGGCAAATCGGGCGCGGTGCAGGCCGATCTTGAGCGGCAGATGGCGGAAGCCGCTGAAAACCTCGATTTTGAAACGGCGGCAATGCTGCGGGATCGGCTGCGGGCGGCGACCTTCATTCAAGGGTCACAGGCGATCAATGCAGCCGGGCTGGGCGATGCCGATGTGTTCGCGCTGGCGGCCAGCAAGGGCCAGATGAGCGTCCAGTCCTTCTTCATCCGGGGCGGGCAGAACTGGGGCCACCGCGCGCTGTTTCCGCGCCATACGGCGGATGTGGACGAAGCGCAGGTGCTCGCTGATGTGATGCTGCAATTCTACGAGGAAGTGCCCCCGCCGCCGACCATTCTGGTGGACCGCGAATTGCCGGAAGGCGAGTTGATCGAGGCCGCGCTGTCCGAACTGGCGGGGCGCAAGGTGCGGCTTTCGATCCCCGAGCGCGGTGACCGGCGCAAGCTGATGGCGCAGGCGCAAAGAAACGCGGTCGAGGCGCTGGAACGGCGGCTGGCGGAGACGGGGACCAAGGCAAGGCTCAACCGCGAGCTGGCCGAGTTTCTGGAACTCGATACGCCGCCGCAGCGGATCGAGGTTTACGACAACAGCCATATCCAGGGCGCCAAGGCTGTGGGCGCGATGGTGGTCGCCGGGCCCGAAGGCTTCGAGAAGGGGCAATACCGCAAGTTCAACATCCGCGAGGCGCAATCGAATGATGACTTTGCGATGATGCGCGAAGTGATGGCGCGGCGGTTTCGGGCGTGGCGGGATGATGAAGAAGGGCCCACCCCCAGCCCCTCCCGCGAGCGGGAGGGGAGCGAGACTTGGCGAACCGAAGGTGAGCCTAGTCGCAGCGGGGTGGGCACCTCGCACGATACGATCTTGCCCGATCTGATCCTGATCGACGGCGGCAAGGGGCAGCTATCGAGCGTCATGGCGGTGCTGGAGGAAATCGGGATTGCCGATGATATCGCGGTGGTCGGCATCGCCAAAGGGCCGCATCATGGGCGCGAGGGGCGTGAGGTGTTCCACTTCCCCGACGGGCGCGAAAAGATGCTGCCGGCAGGCTCGCCCTTGCTGTTCCACTTGCAGAACCTGCGCGATGAAGTGCACCGCTATGTCATCGGCGCGCACCGGGCCAAGCGATCGAAGGCGATCACGGCGAGCCCGCTCGATGAAATTCCCGGCATCGGCCCGGCAAGGAAGCGCGCGCTGCTTCTGCATTTTGGCACGGCGAGCAAGGTGCGCGCCGCCGCGCTGGAAGACCTGCAACGCGCCCCCGGCGTCAGCGCCGCGGTGGCGCGCAAGGTCTATGATTTCTATCACGCCGCCGGGTGACGGCAGCATTGGTGCTGACGCGTGCCTGACCCCGGCCAGACCCCCCGCAGACCCCCTCCAGACCCCGCTCAGACCCCGGCCCGGCGGTGCGTTTCACGTGAAACAATGCAAAAGGGGCAGGCCTTGCGGCCCGCCCCATGCTGTCACTGTGCGTCCAGCGCCTTGCTCACCAGCACATTGACCGAAACCCGGCGGTTCTGTGCCCGCCCGGCAGCGGTGGTGTTGTCAGCCGCCGGATCGGCGGTCGCCATGCCGGTGGGCGTCAGCATCCGATAGGGCTTCCACTTGCACACCTGTTGCAGGTGGTTGACCACGGCTGCAGCGCGCTTTTCCGACAGGGTCTGGTTGAAGTCCTGCGATCCGGTGATGTCGGTGTAGCCAAGCACCAGCATCAGCGAATTCTCGTTGGCGTTGGCCGCCTGCGCTGCGGCGCAAAGCTCGTTCTTGGCGGCCGGTGAAAGCGCCCATTTTCCTGTGTCAAAATAGACGTTTGTGGTGCTTTTCAGGTTGTACTTGTCGATATCGCCAAGCCGCCCGCGAAGGGCTTCGGTGGCGGCGGCATTGGCCTGAATGGCAGCGCCCTGTTCACCGAACTGCTGCTGGGTTCCGGCGCGGATCATGGCCGCAATCTGGCGATCATCGCTGGTGAAACGGACTTCGCTGGCCACCAGCCGCTCGCCATAACGCTGGGTCTTCACATTCACCGTCAACCCGTTGATCAGCGCGTTCTGATCCAGCGTCTTGTTGCCGATGCCCAGAAACCCGCCGCGGGTGCGGATTTCGGTTTCGGGGTGGAGGGTGACAATCTGCACCGTGCCGTCATCGGCGGTGATCTGAAGGCGCTGATCCTTGCGCGCGGAAATGATCCCGTTGACACGCGGACCTTCTTCCAGCTCGGCCAGTGCAGGCAGGTTGCCATAGACCGTGGTCAGCACGTCGCCCTGATCCTGCGGCAGTTGTGCAGGGATGGTCTGGGCGGCCAATCCGCTGGCCGAAACCGCGCCGGCAAGGGCGATCAGCACAAGGCTGCGGGGTGTGCGAAAGGTGGTCGTCACGATGGTCTTGCTCCTGTGTTGCGGGCCCGCGATCCCGTTGGAGGGCCCTTCAAGCGGTGTGCGCGACGTGTGCCTGTTGGCCCTTAGCTTGCGCGCAGATGAACGCCAATGGCCAGACGGGCGCAGGAGCGGGCAGCCGGGGCAACCTATGCGATGAGTTGAAGATAAGGCCAGCGCTGCAGCATCGCTATTTTGCCGCTTCGCGCGCAATCCAGCGGTCGATCTTGGCCTCCAGAATGGTCAGCGGCAGGCCGCCGGTATCCAGAACCTGTTCGTGGAAAGCGCGAATATCGAACCGCTTGCCCAGCTGCGTCTCGGCACGTTTGCGCAGTTCCTGGATCTTCAGAGCGCCGATCTTGTAGGCCAGCGCCTGTCCCGGAATGGCGATATAGCGGTCGACCTCCGCCACCACATCGGTGCGGGTCATGCCGGAATTTTCGAGCATATAGGCAATCGCCTGATCGCGGCTCCAGCCCTTGGCGTGGATGCCGGTATCCACCACCAGCCGCATCGCCCGCAGCTGTTCGTCCTGCAAGGTGCCGTAGCGGTTCCACGGGTCCTTGTAGAAGCCCATCTCATAGCCCAGCGTCTCGGCATAAAGCGCCCAGCCCTCGACAAAGGCGGTGGTCCCGCCAAAGCGCATGAACGAGGGCAGAGCCTCGTTCTCCTGCGCAAGGCTAACCTGAAAATGGTGCCCGGGCGCCCCTTCGTGGAGGTAGAGCGTCACGATCCCCGGCGTCAGGCGGCTCGGCAGGTCATAGGCGTTGAAGTAGAACACGCCGGGACGGCTGCCATCGGGCGTGCCCGATTCATAGGATCCGCCCGCCTCGAACTGCTCGGTCGCCGGGTCATAGGGGCGGATTTCCAGCGGCGATTTGGGGAGCGTGGCGAAATAGGTCGGGATCTTGGCATCCACCATCCGGCCTGCTTTGTAATAGGCCTCGGTCAGCGCCTCGCGGCTCTTGGGCTTGAACCGGGGATCGGTGCGCACGTAATCAAAGAACTGATTAAGCGTGCCCTTGAAGCCCACCTCGCGCTGCAGCGTCACCATGTCCGCCTTGATCCGCGCCACCTCGGCAAGGCCAAGCTGGTGGATCGCTTCGGGTTCGAGCGGCAGTGTCGTCGATTCCCGCGCGAGCCAGGCATAAAGCTTGTCGCCGCCCTTCATCTGGGACAGGCCGATGCTGTCGCGCGCGGCGGGCAGATATTCATCGCGCAGGAAATCGCGAAACCGTGCAGTGGCCGCGTAAAGTTCAGCGGTCCGCGCTTCATAGGCCCGGATAAGCCGCGCCCGGTCTTCCTGCGAAAAGTCTTCGGGAAAGTCCTGCACCGGCCCCATGAAAGGTGATTGCGCCAGCGGGGTGGCCAGCTGGGTGTCAAGCTGCGTGACCATGATGCCGATGGTCAGCTTGGTCTCAAGTATCCCGCGCCCCATGCCTTGCCTGAACCGCCCGATCGCACGGTCGAGATAGGCAATGTAATCAAGGTGGCGGGCCAGATTGTCTTCGTAATGGGCCACCGTCCGGAACGGCGCCACGCCCTTGCCGCTGGCAAGATTGGGGTAGGAATTGTGCATCCCGAAGAAGTGGTTGATCGGCCGCGCCGCGCGGATCGGGCGCAAGTCGTCGCTCATCCCGTCAAGCGCGATTTCCTGGGTGTAGCGGAACACATCAAAGGCCAGCTTGTCCGTCTCGGACAGCTTGGTGCGGTCGATCTGGGCCAGCAGCGCAAGGTTCAGCCGGATGTCGGTGCGTTGGGCCAGAAAGTCTGCATCGGTCAGCAGATCGCCAAGCCGGTCGATCCTTTCGTCATCGCCGCGATACAACCCGTTCAGCGGATTGAGCGCCAGTTCGCGCCTGTCGGCATCCTCGAACAGATCGAACAGCTTGTGATGTTCGGCAGCCTCGGCTGTCTTGGCAACCGCGGCGTGCGGCGTCTGGGCGCCGAGCGGGCCGCCTTGGGCAAGGATGATGGCCGCCACCGAAGCGGCAAGAGCAAGGCGGAATGTCATGGCAGGTCCCTGAAACAGCGTGGCCCGCTGCGCTAGGCCGCGCGCCGCCTTCGCGCAACCGCTGGGATGGACGAGCAGCGCGGCTGCCTCGACCGGCGTCAGGCCGCCACAAGCCGCTCGCGGTGGAACGCGGCATCGGCGCGCAACTGATCGTGTTCGACCCACACCGAATGCGTGCCCGAACAGATCTTGTGCGGCAGGGCGAGACGGCAGATCGGGCCCTTGGTGATGTCGCTCGCATCAAGGATCGCGCACTCCGAAGTGCCGGTGTTCTCGTCAATCAGGAAGGTGACGAGATATCCGTCATCCTCTGACGTCGCCCTCTTCCGAGGGATCATCGGGCTTTCGCTGGCATAGACGCCTTCGGGCAAGCGGTAGACCTGTTCCTCGCCGGTTTCGGTGTCGTGGCGGACATAACCGTTGAACAGAAACCAGCCGGGCCGGGTGGTGGTGGACCAGACGTAGCGGCTCTTGTGCATGGCGAAACGCGGATTGATCATCCCGAATTCGACAATCCGGTCCGTCAGGCGCTCCTCACGGGTTTCGCCGGTTACAAGGTTGAAGCGCCAGCGGTGGAGGCGGGACTGGAAGGAGTGTTCGTCCACATAGGCCATCATGTGGCTGTAACGGCCCATTTCCTCCAGCGGATCGGGCATGGGCTTGGCCTGATGGTAGCCTTCGAGGATCACCTCGTCGCCTTCCTCATAAGCGTTGGTCCAGTGCAGGACATAGGTGGGCGCGGCCGCGAACCAGCGGATGTCTTCGGGCTGGCCATGTCGCGGGATCAGGGCAAAGCGGGTGGGAAGCCCCTCGTGCAGCCGCGCGGCGTGGATGTTGCGGGTGAGCAGTTCTTCATCCCAGAACAGCGGCATATCATTGAGGATCGACCAGTTCTTCGTGATCGCCATATCATGCGGCAGGCGCGGGCCGGGCAGGGGGACGGGGACATAATGGACCAGCGCGCCGGTCCGATCGACCACCCCGTAATGCATGAAAGGCGCGTGTTTGGAGTAGTTGAAGAACATCATCTCGCCGGTCGCCTCGTCGACCTTGGGGTGGGCCGAGATGCCGTCCAGCGGCACCCACGGCGCCTTGCCCCGACTGGCGAGCGTTACGGGATCCAGCATCCATGCCTCACCGCACTGATACAGCGTCGCATAGGCCGTGCCTGCATGGACAATGATATCGGTCGAGCCGGTATCTTTGAGGCCCTGATGCGCGCCGAAACCGGGACGCACCGATGTGCCCCACGGGTCCATCAGCCCGCCCCACAGGCTGCGGCCGGCGATTTGCTCGGCCTCGAAACAATGGGTGCGCACGAAGCGGTTGCGATAGCTCGCCTTGCCGCCTGAGATATTGACCTGATGGATCATCGCATCGCCATCGAAGGGATGGTGACGCCCCAGCGGTTGGTGCACCTGATTTTCGGTGTTGCGCAGGTAAATACCATCAATGTCGGCGGGGATTTCGCCTGAGATCACGCGCAGTTCGGGGACGTCCACCTCCTCATGAAGCGGTGTCCACGGCCCGGTAAGATAGGGGTGATTGGACGGCTCCAGCGAGGTTTTGACCGGCGGGTGGCGCGTGATCTGCATGTGTCTCTCCCTTGCAGCAAGAATGATCGTGCGCGCTGCTTGTGGCAAGGTGCTATGCTGCGTGGCGGGGCAGACCGGCAAATTTGATCCGGGTCAAAGCACGGCGCGACGATTGGAGCGATTACCCTCATCACGAATGGGAGACCCGCGATGAAATCCATCCTGCTGCATATCGATCATGACCCGGCGATGCAGGCCCGCCTGCAAGTCGCGCTGGACATGGCGCGCGCGACCAACGGGCACATCACCTGCCTTCAGGCGGTCAGCTATGAAGTGTTCATGCCCGGCGACTTCTACGGTTCGGCCATTGCCGCAGCCCTGCCGATAATCCGCGAGAATGCCGAAAATCTGCGCGCAAAAATCGAGGCGGCGATGGAGCATGAAGGCGTGCCGTTCGACTGGCGTTTCGAGTATGGCATTGCCAGCCAGAGGTTGATCGAAGCCTCGCCGCTGGCCGACATCGTCATCCTCGGGCCGTGCGACAAGGGCGCGGGCGGGCGCGGGCCTTCCTCGCTGGTGAGCGAGGTTGTGACACGCGTGCCCGTGCCGGTGCTTGTAGTGCCCGAGGCGATGCGCAGCTTTGATGTCGGCGCGCCGATGCTGGTGGCATGGAACGGCTCGCCCGAGGCCGCGCATGCCTTGCGCGGGGCGGTGCCGCTGCTGGCGTGCTCGTGCCAGGTGACGCTTGCCTGCGTGACCGAAGATTCGGCAAGGTCTGGCTTCGACCTGCCTTCTACCGAAGGCGCCAAATACCTCGCCCGCCACGGTATCGCCTGCGAGATCGTGGAAATCCCGCGCGGCGAAGCAAAGATTGCCGATACGCTGTTTTCGGCAGCACAACTGCGTGAATGTTCGCTGCTGGTGATGGGCGCCTATGGCCACTCGCGGCTGACCGAAATGGTGCTGGGCGGGGTAACACGCACCATGCTGAGCGATCCGGCGATGCCGGTCTTGCTGGCGCATTAGGTTTTTCGGACAGTCCCGCAGTCCCGCTTGCCGCGCACGCGCGCCAAGGGTGTCTAAGGCGCGGTGGCCCGCTTGCGCATCATGCCCTCCTGCGCGACGCTCGCCACAAGTTCGCCGGCAAGGTTGAATATCCGGCCGCGGTTGAACCCGCGCCCCCCGCCACTCCACGGGGCGTCGGTGGCGTAGAGCAGCCATTCATCGGCGCGGGCCTCGCGGTGGAACCAGATCGCGTGGTCAAGGCTTGCACCGACCAGTTCATTGCGCATCCAGCTCAGGCCATGCGGCAGCGCGCTGGTGCCGAGCAGGGTGTAGTCGCTGGCATAGGTGATGATGGCGCGGTGCAGTTCGGGTGTGTCATCCGCTCCGGTGATCGGCGCGCAGACCCGGAACCAGCTGTGGGCACGTGGCTCGCGCGGGGTCCGGCTCATCCAGTGGAGCGCATCGCAGGTGCGCATTTCGATCGGGCGCGCTCGCAGCATCATGCGGCGCTGCTGATCGCTCAGCTTGTCACCCCATTGTGCCACGATCTCGCGGCGCTGGTCCATGTCGGGGCGCAGATCATCGGGCCGTGGGACATCGGGCATGGGCGAATCGATGTGCTCAAGGCCGTCTTCGGGAAGCTGGAAGCTGGCGGTGAGGTTGAGGATCGGAACGGCAATCCCATCCTCGTTCTCCTGCGCGGCGACCACCCGGCGGTTGGCGAAACTGCGGCCGTCGAAATCGCGCTCGATACGGTACTGGATCGGTGCGCCTTCGCGCCCGCCGCGCAGGAAATAGGCGTGGAGCGAGTGCGCGCTCTTGCCGTCGGTCACGCTGGCCTGTGCCGCCTGAAGCGCCTGCGCCAGCACCTGCCCGCCGAACACCCGGCCGATGCCATCCTTTTGCGGAGCCCCC
This sequence comes from Porphyrobacter sp., assembly GCA_018991295.1. Lineage (GTDB taxonomy): Bacteria > Pseudomonadota > Alphaproteobacteria > Sphingomonadales > Sphingomonadaceae > Erythrobacter. Next base: position 15,401 of record JAGKSZ010000138.1, read on the forward strand.
GCATAGACATCGGCAGCGCGCTTTTCGACCGTGAGCAGCCGGATCAGACCGGCGACAAGTTCTGCGTTGGTGGGCGTATCATCCATGGCTTGCGCCATGCGAGCAGCTTAGGAACCCGTCAAGCCGAGCTTGCGAAGCGCGCGAAATGCATAGGCCTTGGCATAGTTCTGATGCGGAAAGCGGCCCGGTGCCCTGGGGCTGAAACCGCGCTCGCGCAGGATCGCGTTCATGATCCGCGCATCGCTCTCGCGGTAGCTCCATTCGCTGCGCCAGGTGATCGACAGCGACACCGAAGGCGCAGGCCCGTTCTTCACGAAATGCGGCGCCATCACCGGCACGAACAGTGCCTCGCCCGGAGCAAGCGCGAATTCGGTGCCATGAGCCAGCATCGCATCATCCCACTTCAATTCGCGCGGACCGCCCGAATGGTAGGTTTCGTGCGCTTCATCAGGCACGAAGCGGGTGTCGCCTGCCGGAAACTGGGTCATCACCTTGGTGCCGCGGATCTGGAGCAGGATGTTGTGTTCCGGATCGAAGTGATAGGGCGTGACCGAGTTGGGGCTGGAGACGAAGATGAA
>JAGKSZ010000001.1 GCA_018991295.1 Porphyrobacter sp.
CCGCGCGCCCCTTGGGGGAGCAGCCAGCCGGCCCCAGAGATCCGGGGCGGGGGAACCGGGACGACCCCCATGTCCGGCAGGGGCGGGCCCGCGCGCCGCGCCCACCCCGCCGCCACCCCCCGTGCGGGGAGGGGCCGGGGCCGCGGAGAAATAGGCGCGGCCATAACCGCCGGTCGCCAGCACAACGGACTGCGCGCGGAAGCGGTGGATCTTGCCGTCATCAAGGCACATCGCCATCACGCCGACGCACTTTTTCACCCCGTCGCGCTCATCCATGATGAGATCGAGCGCGAAATATTCGATGAAGAAGTCCGCGTCATACTTCAGGCTCTGCTGATACAGGGCGTGGAGCATCGCGTGGCCGGTGCGGTCGGCCGCGGCGCAGGTGCGCTGCACCGGCGGGCCGGCGCCCATGTTCTGCATATGCCCGCCGAAGGGGCGCTGGTAGATCGTGCCGTCGGCGTTGCGGCTGAACGGCACGCCTGCGTGTTCCAGCTCGTAGACCGCCGCCGGGGCTTCGCGCGCGAGGTATTCGATCGCGTCCTGGTCGCCCAGCCAGTCCGACCCCTTGACGGTGTCATACATGTGCCAGGTCCAGTGATCGGGCGAATTGTTGCCGAGGCTGGCGGCGATCCCGCCCTGCGCCGCGACCGTGTGCGAACGCGTGGGGAACACCTTGGAGATGTTCGCGGTGCGCAGGCCAGCCTCAGCCGCGCCCATCGTTGCGCGCAGGCCAGAACCGCCCGCACCCACCACCACCACATCATAGGTGTGATCGACGATCGTGTAGGCGCCCTTCAGATGCGCGCCCCCTACATCGTTTGCCGTTCCACTAGCTGCCGACGTTGCCATCAGGCGTTACCTCCGAATGCGAGCGCGGCGACGCTGAAAATCCCGAATGCGCCGCCGCCAATGGTTGCAAGATTGAGCGCGGCAATCGCCGCGAACTTGGTGCCTGCTTCGTGGAGATAATCCTCGATCAGCACCTGAAGGCCGAGCCGCGCATGCCAGAACAGGCTGATCACCAGCAGGATCATGGCGGTGGCCGAAACGGGGTGAGCCAGCCACTTGACCACGCTGGCGTGGCCGAAATCACCGAGCATCACGAGGCTGACCAGCAGCCAGCTCATCAGCACGATGTTGCCGATTGCGGTAAACCGCTGCAGCAGCCAGTGATGCGCGCCTTCGTGCGCCGGGCCGAGGCCGCGCACGCGGCCGATGGAGGTTCCGTTACCCATGTCGCCTGTCCCTTCAGCGCAGCAGGATCACGGCCCAGAAGGCCGCGGTAAGAATGATTGCAATGATGGGCGCCGCCACCGACCACATCCGGTTGGTGTCAAGTTCGTAGCCCGCCCCGATATCCAGCACGAAGTGGCGAAGGCCGCTCATCAGATGGGTGAAGAACGCCCATGACAGGCCCACCAGCACCACCATACCCAGCGGCGATCCCATCCAGAACTGGAAGGTTGCATAGGCCTCCGGCCCGCTCGCCAGCGCGCCCAGCCACCACAGCAAAACGCCCAGCCCCACCAGCGCCATGCCATCGCCGGTTGCGCGATGGAGGATCGATACGAGCATGTGCGGCCCCCAGCGCCAGATCTGGAGATGGGGCGAAAGCGGTCTTTGGTTCATGGTGATCCCGTCTGGTCCCTTTTTTGTGCGTCCCACTTAGCGCGCCTGCCGCATGAGGCAAGCGGCGAGCAGTGGACACAGCTTGCAAATTTCTGGATAGGCGATTGCATGGGACACATTCTTGTAACCGGATCAAGCCGCGGAATTGGCAGTGCGGCATTGGCAGCCCTTGCCGCGCGCGGGGCCAAAGTCATCGGCCATGCCTCGCGCACAGGGCTGCAGGGCCCCGGCGGCGCTCCGATCATTGCCGCCGATTTCGGCGATCCGCTCTCGGTGCAATCGCTGTGGGATCAGGCGCTCGACATCGCCCATGGCGAGATCGATGTGGTGGTGAACAATGCGGGCCGCTTCGAGGCAAACCGGCTGGAGCGTTCGGACATCGAGTGGCTCGATGCCTGGGAGGATACCTTGCGGGTCAACCTCACCAGCGCGGCGCAGCTCTCGCGCTTTGCAGTTCTGCACTGGCAGGAGCGCGGATTTGCCGGGCGTCTGGTGCATGTGGCGAGCCGCGCTGCCTATCGCGGGGATTCGCCCGCCCACTGGCACTATGCCGCTGCCAAGAGCGGGATGGTGGGGATGCACAAAACCATCGCCCGGGCCTATGCCAAGGACGGTATCCTGAGCTTTGCCGTCACCCCCGGCTTCACTGACACCTCGATGGCAGGCGATTACCTCGCTTCGCGCGGCGGGCCGGGGCTGCTCGCTGACATTCCTCTGGGCCGGGTCGCGACGCCTGAGGAAATCGCCGCGATCATCGCCTTTTGCGCATTGGACGCGCCGCCCAGCATGACTGGCGCCGTGATCGACGCCAATGGAGCCAGCTTTGTCCGATAGCACCACCTGGAAGCTGTCTGCCTTTGCGCCCAAGCCCATCGTGCAGGCGGCGTTGCTGGCCCATGACCTGATCGATGACTGGGATTATGAACTCGTCATCGCCGGGCGCGAAGTGGCCGAGGACCGGCCCGACGACTGGGTGCTGGAAGGCTGGTACCCGCGAAAGCCCGGCAAGGCCGAGAAAGCCGCGCTTGCCGGACTGTTCGAAGGCAAGGCTCCGAAAATCACCATCGAGGAACTGCCGCCTGAAGACTGGGTGACCCTCAGCCAGCACAATGCCCCGCCGATCCGTGCCGGGCGCTTTCATGTGCACACGCCTGAATACCCCGCCGATCCCGACCTCATCGATTTCGTCATCCCCGCCAGTCAGGCCTTCGGCACCGGCCAGCACAAGACCACTGCGGGATGCCTTGAAATGCTGGGCGCAATGAAGGCGAGCGGCGTTGCTGCGCGCAATATTGCCGATATCGGCACCGGCACCGGGCTGCTCGGCTTTGCAGCCCTTGCCCTGTGGCCGCGCGCGCTGTGCACGCTCACCGATATTGATCCGGTCTGCACCGGCGTGGTCGAGGAAAATGCGCGATTGAACGGCGTGCCGATGGGCGCTGGCGCAGGCGAGGCGGTCATGATCGTGGCCGACGGAATGAACGATCCGCTGCTGCAACTGCGCGGGCCGTATGATCTGCTGATCGCCAATATTCTGGCAGGGCCGCTGGTCAGCCTCGCGCCCGATTTCGCCCGCGCGGTAACGCCGGGCGGAAGCCTGCTGCTCGCTGGCCTGCTGGCGGGCGAACAGGAGGCCGCGGTCAAGCGCGCCATGACCCAAGCAGGCTTCCGCATGGCCGCCCGCCTCCAGCGCGGCGACTGGGCGATCCTGTGGCTGCGGCGACGCAGGGATTGGGGACGGGCGCGCTAGGCCAATGATCGAGCGGGTCGACATCGCGGTACGCCTTGTCGCTTGCGGGGCGACCTTGCTGCTGCTGGTGCTTCTGCTGGCAGGCGAGGTGCGGCGCGGCCTCAAACTGCCGCTGGCAGGATTGATGGTGGGCTCGATCGGCTACCTGGCCAATTCGACCTCGCAGTACTTCTACGACAACCCGACCTCACTGCCTCTGGGCGATTTCCTGTCGATCTTCACGCCCTATTTCACGTGGCTGTTCGCACGCAGAGTGCTGGAACGCGATCCGCCGCGCAGTCTGGTATGGGGGGCAATGGCTGTGCTGATCGGGGCATGGCTGGTGGGCTATGTCATCATGCCCGAAGCGAAGATCGGTTTTTACATCATCCACGTTACCGGCCTTGCGCTGGTGGCGGATCTGTTCCGCGTGGCGTTGCTGGAGCGCGAGGATGATCTTGTCGAGCAACGCCGGACGTTTCGCCTGTGGCTGCCGCTGCTGGTGGCAGCGCAGGCTGGCGGCATCCTCGGCTACGAACTCGTCACGGGGCGTGGAAGCGCGATGGGCGGCGATCCGGTGGTGCAGCTGGTGAACGCGCTGCTGATCCTCGCGATTACGCTGTTTGCGGGAAAGGCGCTGCTGCGCACTGAACCTGAACTGCTGGTTCGCTCCGAGCCATCGCCTGCAAATGCCGCCCCTGCCGCAACAGCGGGTTCGCCTGCACAACCAGCGCTCTCACCCAGCGAGGTGGTGCTACGCGAAAAGCTCGAAGCCGCGATGACAGCGGGGGTCTATCGCACACCCGGTCTCAGCATTGCCGGGCTTGCCGACCGGATCGGCACCCCCGAACACCGCTTGCGCGCATTGATCAACCAGCGGATGGGGCATCGCAATTTTTCGGCCTATCTCAACCGCCATCGCATCAATGAAGCGCGCGCGATCCTGTCCGATCGTGCGCAGGTCGATCTGCCGGTGCTGACCATCGCGCTCGACCTTGGCTATACAAGCCTGTCGACCTTCAACCGCGCTTTCCGTGCCGAAACCGGGCAGAGCCCAACCGATTACCGGCGCGCAGCGATTGGTCAGAACTGAAAAAACCGCTGCATTTTCGAAACTGACCGGCATTTTTTGCGCGTGCGGAGACGCGCCGCGCCGAGACCGTGCATCAGGGCTGCACTGTTTCGATGGAGTTCACCAATGTCTGCCCCTGCGCCGTTCCTTTCCGTGATCGAAATGATCGCCGAACACATGGCCAATGCCATCTACTTCGATCTCAGCCGCTACTTCATCGCCGCCAGCATCATGACGCTGGTGCTGTGGGCAGGCGGGCGCTGGCTGGAACTATACCGGATCCAGACACGCCGCGCCAAATCAGCCGATTACGCCCGCGAGGTGCTGTCATCCCTTCGCACCGCCTTCGTGTTCGCGGTAACAACACTGAGCACGGTCATGATGCGGGAAGCGGGCCTTGTGCGGTTTTCGCTTGGCGGGTTCGAGTGGTGGGTGCTGGCGGTGCAGACCATCGCGATGATCCTTGCGCATGATGCCTATTTCTACTGGATGCACCGCGCGATCCATCATCGCAGACTGTTCCGCATCTGGCACCTCCACCACCACAAATCGAAAGCGCCCACGCCCTGGGCCGCTTACAGCTTTTCGATCTGGGAAGGGGTATCCGAAGCCGCCTTCGTGCCGGCTTTCCTGCTCGCCGCGACAACCCTTGGCACGGAATATCACGGCCTCGCGGTGCTGCTGTTCCTGTGGCACATGATCATTCGCAACTGCATCGGCCATTGCGGGGTGGAAATCTATCCGCGCGGGTGGGTCGATAATCCGTGGACGGGCTGGTGGAACACGGTCACGCACCATGATCTGCACCATTCGGCCGGGACATATAATTTCGGGCTCTACTTCACCTGGTGGGATCGCTGGATGGGCACCGAACATCCGCGCTACCGCGAGACATTCAGGGCCGTCACGACCAGACAGCGCACGCCAAAGACGATGCGGGTGATGGAAACTGCAGAATAGCCAGGAAGCAGGCCGGGCTTATTCGGCTGGCTCTGCCCCTGATCCCTCGTCCAGCTTCTTGCCGGTGCGGGTCCAGGGGTAGAGGAACTGTCCGCCATAGCCTGTGGGCACATCCTCGGGGATGCCATAGTCCCTCGGCCAGCGATCCTCGGGCAAGTGGAAGGTGCCAAACAGCTTGTCGATCCACGGGAAGTGGATGGCGAAGTTCACATCGAACGCCTCGCGCTCAAGCCCGTGATGCCAGTGGTGGAAGCGCGGCGTCGCGATCCAGTGGCCGAGGCGGTTGAAATTTCCCCCGACATTGGCGTGGGGCAGCGATGACCAGACGTAGATGAAACCGATATAAGCCTGCCTCACCCCCGCATCGA
>JAGKSZ010000139.1 GCA_018991295.1 Porphyrobacter sp.
TCCCACAGCTTGCCCTTCTTGATGTAGTTGCGAATGTCGTGAACGCGTTCTTCGCCCAGCTGGCCATCGCGCAGGCGGGCCACCGCGTCATATTCATAAAGGCCCTGCTGCGCCTTGGTGGTGGACTTGATGTTCCATTCGATCAGCGGGGCATTCAGCGCCTTGGAGATTTCATGCGCCAGCACGGTCTTGCCGGTGCCGGGCTCGCCCTTGACCAGCAGCGGGCGGCGCAGCGTGACAGCGGCATTGACCGCAACCTTCAGATCTTCGGTCGCGATATAGGACTTGGTGCCTTCAAAACGCTGCTGCTGATCGCTCATGAGTTTTCCTGTGAGACTGAATTTGGTGCGCCAGCGATAAGCAGCGCGGGCGCGCGGCGCAAGAGGCTGGGGGCTGGCAATTCAGCGAGGCAGCAGCAGGATGCGCTGGGCAATCGCGTCAAGCGGTGCGCGATCAATGACGGCAGCCGGGTTGTTCCAGCCCAGCGTCAGCACCCAATCGCGCCCCTGCTTGTCGGTCAGCAGCCAGGTATAATTGAGCACCCCCGGCTCAGACCCGCCCTTGAAGCCGACATAGGCCCAGCCATCGCGCACCGCCTGACTGGCCGAGGGGCTGATCGCCATGATCTCGAACGCGCGCGCGTCACCTTTGCGCCGCATATGGGCCATCAGCCGGGCAAGATCGGCGGGCGAGGCGAACCATTCGATGTCAATGGCGCGCGGGCCGCCGCCGAAGGCTGCCGCCACCTCCGCAAGTGACGGGGTCGTGGGTGCAAGACCCTCCAGCTGAGACATGCGACCGGCGTGATCCGCACCGCGCCAGGCCGCAATCCGGGCGTCACCGCCGGCCTTGATCGCAAACATCTCGCGGGTGGTGAGGAAGGGGTCGTTGGCGGCCGGGTTGCTGTGGCCGCTGTCGGCCATGAGCTTCAGGATGCGCTTGCGGCCCAGCGCGGCGATCAGCTGATCGGTGGCGGTGTTGTCGCTGATCGAGATCATCAGGCTGGCGAGGGTATGGAGCGTCACCGGCGCAGCCTTGGGCCAATTCTGCATCTGCCCGCTGGGGTAGCTTTTCTCGGTCAGCGGGACCACATCGGACCACTTGCGGCGGCCTGCTTTCACATCTTCTGCCAGCGCGGCAAGGATATAGAGCTTGAAGGCCGATCCCAGCGCCAGCGGGGTGTCAGCGTTGCGGCTGATGAGCGGGTCGGCGCCGACAGGGCCGAACCATGCGTTGACGCTGCCGGGCAGGGCGGCAAGATCAGCCGCGATGGCTTCGGGCGTGTCGCCGGCCACCGCCACTGCATCGATCGCGGTGAAGCGCAATTCGTTGATGCGGTTATCCTCAGCCGGGGAAATCGCGATCCCGCCCTTGGCCAGCCCGCGCTCGAAGCGGATTTCGAGCGCCGCGCGGGTGCCGTCGCGGGGGCTGAGCAGCGAGACTTCGATTGCCCGTCCGAACTGCGCGGTGAAGCTTGCGGACAGCGCCTTGAGCTGCTCGTCGGCCACCGCAGCGCGGAAACCGGTGGTGAAAATGTCGGCAGGTTCCAGCTTGGCGTTGAGCAGCGCGACAACCTGATCGGCGCGGGCCTCCAGCGCGGTTTGCGCAGCGCGAGCCTCGGCACGCGGCGGCTCCTGCGCCGTCGCGGTGCAGGCCCAGAGCATCATCGCCAGCGCCAGCACGGCGCGCCCAAAGCGGTGCATCATCCCGTCCTTCCTCCCCTTGCCGCCATCACGGCGCGCGCGATACAACCTCCGGATCGGCGGCAAACTTCTTCGCGGCATCGGCAAACGAATCCGCCAGCAGCATCCCCAGATCGGCATCCTCGCGGAACTTGGGATATTCGGCCATGCCTGAATAAGTCACCGAACGGACCACCTGCTTGGCGCCATTGTCGAACAGCTGGAATTCCACGTCGCTCGCCACCTTGCCCTTGATCCGTCCGCCCGGTGTCAGACAAATCTCGACCGTGCGCGGGAACATGATCGCGCCGACCAGATAATCGCCGCCACCCTCCTGACCTTCGCTGGCGAACAGGTCCTTCGAGGCATCGAGCACCTTGAACTTCGTTCCCGCCATCGCCCGGGCAAAGCGCCACTGATAGGCTTCCTGAATCACATCGCGGTTGCTGAACCCGTACCAGGTGAACCTGTCGCTGGAGACGCACATGGTCCCGCCCTTGACGAAACCGGTGGTCCCGGCGTTTTCGGTATCGAGCACGACCTTGTTGAGCCGGACTGAAACGGGCGCGGCCTCGGCATGGGCAACATGGCTTGCGCCCAGGAGAAGAAAGGCGGCAGCAAGGCTGAAGCGGTTCATGTCGTCTCCCTAGGCATCGATCAGGTCGCGGTCCACATCGCCTGCGCGGTTCTGGATGAAATTGAAGCGGTGTTCGGGGTTGCGGCCCATCAGTTCATCGACAAGCCGCGCAACGCCTGCGCGCTGTTCGAATTCGGCCGGCAGGGTGATGCGAATGAGGCTGCGGGTTTCAGGCGCCATGGTGGTTTCGCGCAACTGGCCGGGGTTCATTTCGCCAAGGCCTTTGAACCGCGCCACTTCAACCTTTTTGCCCTTGAACACGGTCGCCTCCAGTTCGGCGCGGTGCGCATCGTCACGGGCGTAACGGCTCTCCTTGCCTGCGGTGAGGCGATAGAGCGGGGGTTGGGCGAGGAACAGGTGCCCGCGCCGCACGATATCGGGCATTTCCTGAAAGAAGAAGGTCATCAGCAAGGTGGCGATATGCGCGCCGTCAACGTCGGCATCGGTCATAATGATGATGCGATCATAGCGCAGGTTATCGGCGTTGCAGTCCTTGCGGGTCCCGCAGCCCAGCGCCAGCGCGAGGTCAGCGATTTCGCTGTTGGCGCGGATCTTGTCGGTGGTGGCGCTGGCGACATTCAGGATCTTGCCGCGGATCGGCAGGATCGCCTGCGATTTGCGGTCACGCGCCTGCTTGGCGCTGCCGCCCGCGCTGTCACCTTCGACGATGAACAGTTCCGTCTCGCGCCCGCCTTCGCCGCTGCAATCGGTGAGCTTGCCGGGCAGGCGCAGCTTCTTGGCGTTGGTGGCGGACTTGCGCTTGATCTCGCGTTCCTGCTTGCGCTTCAGGCGCTCGTCCATGCGCTCCATCACTTCGCCCAGCAGCGCACGCCCGCGCTCCATATTATCGGTGAGGAAGTGGTCGAAATGATCGCGCACCGCGTTTTCGACCAGACGCGCCGCCTCGGGCGAGGTCAGGCGGTCCTTGGTCTGCGATTGGAACTGCGGATCGCGGATGAAGACGCTGAGCATCACTTCGGCCCCCGTCATCACATCATCGGCGGTGATATCCTTGGCCTTCTTCTGGCCCACCAGCTCGCCAAAGGCCCTGAGGCCGCGGGTCAGTGCGGTGCGCAGGCCCTGTTCGTGGGTGCCGCCATCGGGCGTGGGCACGGTGTTGCAATACCAGCTCGTCGCCCCGTCCGAATAGAGCGGCCATGCAATCGCCCATTCGACCCGGCCTTGCCCGATGCCATCAATGCTCGGAAAATCCTGCGTGCCCGCAAAGGCCTGCGCGGTCACGCATTCGCGCGTGCCGACCTGTTCGGCCAGATGATCGGCCAGCCCGCCGGGGAACTTGAACACGGCTTCGGCAGGCACATCCTCGCTCGCCAGCGAGGGTGCGCATTTCCAGCGGATTTCGACGCCCGCAAACAGATAGGCTTTCGAGCGCGCCAGCTTGAACAAGCGCTTGGGGTTGAAGCTGCGATCCCCGAAAATCTCAGGGTCCGGCACAAAGCTCACCGTGGTGCCGCGCCGGTTGGGGGTGGGGCCCAAATTCTGGATCGCGCCTTGCGTGACCCCTTGCGCAAATTCCTGCGCGTAAAGCTGCTTGTCGCGCGCCACTTCGACACGGGTGTGCACCGACAGTGCATTGACCACGCTGATGCCGACCCCGTGCAGCCCGCCGCTGGTGGCATAGGCCTTGCCGGAAAACTTGCCGCCTGAATGGAGCGTGGAAAGGATCACCTCCAGCGTCGACTTGCCGGGGAACTTGGGGTGTTCATCGACCGGAATGCCGCGCCCGTTATCGGCGATGGAAAGGCGGTTGCCTTCATCCAGCCGCACCTCGATCCGGGTGGCATGGCCCGCCACGGCCTCGTCCATCGCATTGTCGAGCACTTCGGCGGCGAGGTGGTGATAGGCGCGGTCATCCGTGCCGCCGATATACATGCCGGGGCGGCGGCGCACGGGCTCCAGACCTTCCAGAACCTCGATCGCGCTGGCGTTGTAATCGCCGCTGGAGGTGGGGGTGTTGGCGAAGAGATCGTCAGGGGTGGTATCGGCCATGGGCGCGGTTATAGGGCCGCGCCGCTGTGCCTCACAAGCCACCCCCTGTGATTATACTCACTTGCCGAAGCCGGTCGGCGCGGGATCGACAGGGACAACCTCGCCGCTGCGCACCTCGCGCACTTCCAGTGCGCGTTCGACCACGCCGTTGCGGCCAAAGCGGAACGCGCCGTCCACCCCAAGGAACCCGCCGCTGTCGAACAGCTGGTTCTTGGGGAAGGGCGTGCCGACCTTCCACCCACGCGCCACCCGCAGCGTCAGCAGCACCGCATCATAGCCCAGCGTTGCCACCCGGTAAGGCTGATTGCCGAACCGCTGGGCATAGCTATCGGCAAAGCGTGCGTAACGCTGGTCCGAAACGGCCGAAAACAGCGCACCTTCCAGCCCCGGCGCACGGGTCAGCGCCATCTCTCCGCTCCACAGATCGGTGCCGAGGATGCGGGCGCGGCTGCGCTGCGACTTGTTGATTTCGCCCGCCGCATCAAGCCCAAGCCGCGCCGAATCCGCGATCAGCACCGTATCGAACCCGCCCGCACCGCGCAGCCGTGCGGCCGCACTGACAATCGACGTGTTCCCGCGTGCATAATTTTCGCGGCGCACCAGCGACCCGCCATAATCGCGCAGGGCATTCTCCAGCGCCGAAACGGCGCGGGTGCCGTAATCGCCCTCGGGCGCCAGCACGGCAAAACGCGCCGCGCCCTTGGTGCGGGCATACTGGACCGAGCGGCGGATCGATTGTTCGGGCAGGTGGCCGATCACGAAGACATCGGCAGCAGCGACGCTGGCATCATTGGCAAATGCGATCACCGGCACGCCGGCCGGGCGTGCGGCGGCCTGCACGGCGGGGACTGCATCGGCGCTCAGCGGCCCGAGGATCAGCTTGTTGCCATCGGCAATCGCCTTGCTTGCCGCCCCGCCAATCCCTGACGAGGTATCATAGGTGGTGATGCGCAGATTATCCGCGCCGGTATCCAGCAGCGCCATGGTGGTGGCATTGGCAATGGCTTGCCCCACCGGGGCGGTGTCGCCCGACAGCGGCACCAGCAGCGCGATGCGGTGGCGGCCGGTATCGGTGGGGAGCGCCGTGGCAGATGGTTCCGGCGCGGGCGCGGGCGGGGCGGTGGTGGCAACATCGGTCTTGGGGATGACAGAACATCCCGCCGCCAGCATCGCAGCGCCTGCCAGCGCCAGATTGCGCCGCTGAAACGGTTGCCAGACGGCCCAATTCGGCCCTTCTGCAGGCTTTTGTGCGTGCTTCATTCTTGCCGACCCCTCAGCTGTGCGCCATGGACTCATGCGTGAGACCTGAGGCGCTTCCATCCCTTCCCGCGTGGGAACCCGTAGCCGGGCTGTATATCGTTGCCACCCCGATTGGCAATCTTGGCGACATCACGCTGCGGGCCCTTGCGGTGCTGCAAGGCGCGGCGCTGATCGCTTGCGAGGATACACGCGTTACCGGCAAGTTGTTGAAACATTACGGGTTGAAGGCAAGGCTCCAGCGGCTTGACGATCACGCCTCGCCCGAAACCCGCGCCCGGGTGATCGACGAGGCGAGGGTTTCGCCGGTTGTGCTGGTATCGGACGCGGGCACGCCGCTGATCTCTGATCCGGGATACCGCCTGGTGCGCGAGGCGCGGGCCGCAGGGGTGACGGTGACGAGCATCCCCGGACCTTGCGCGGCGGTATCGGCGCTGGCGATGGCGGGGCTGCCGTCCGATCGTTTCCTGTTTGCAGGCTTTCTGCCGGTCAAGGACAAGGCGCGGCTTGAAACGCTCGAAGGGCTGGCAGGCGTGGCAGGAACGCTGGTGTTCTACGAAACCGCGCCGCGGCTTGAACGCTCGCTGCTGGCGATTGCCGAGCTGTGGCCGATGCGCGAAGTGGCCGTGGCACGCGAACTGACCAAGCTCCACGAGGAATGCCGCACCGGCACGGCAGCCGCGCTCGCTGCACATTACGCCGCGCACCCGCCCAAGGGCGAAATCGTGCTGCTGATCGGCCCTGCGGGCGAGGACGAGGCCCCGGTGCGCGATACCGATGCCCTGCTGCGCGCTGCGCTGGCCGAAGCGGGGCCGGGCAAGGCGGCGGGGCTTGTGGCCAAGGCAACCGGCATCGACCGGGCGGCTCTTTATGCCCGCGCACTGGAGCTGAAGGGCGAATGAGCGCCCGCACGCCCCAGCAGCGCCATGAGGCCGACCAGCGCGGCCGCGAGGGCGAGGCCGAGGCCGCGATGTTCCTTGCGCAGGCCGGCTGGCGGATCGTGGCCGAACGGGTCAAGACCAAGGCGGGCGAGATCGATCTGGTCGCGGCGCGCAGCGGACTTGTCGCCTTTGTCGAGGTCAAATGGCGCGCCCGCAGCACAGACCTTGGCGATGCCATCGACGAACGCCGCTTGGCGCGGGTCGCGGCGGCGGTGGAACTGGTGTGGCAGGATTATGCCACGCAGGGCGAGGATATCCGCATCGATGTCCTGCTGCTTGCACCGGGCCGCAAACCCACCCACATCGAAAACGCGTGGATGCCCTTTGGCTGATCCACCCCGGAGCCTGAGAGAATGACCTTGCGCATCGCGGTCCAGATGGACCCCATCGACACCATCAAGATCGCCGGAGACAGCTCGTTTGCGCTGATGCTGGCAGCACAGGCGCGCGGGTATCAGGTGTACGAATACCACGTCGAAAGCCTCACCCTCGATGAGGATGACCGGCTGTTTGCCCATGCCTTCCCGGTGACCGTGCAGCGGGTGGAAGGCAACCACTTCACGCGTGGGTCACAGGTGCGGCTCGATCTGGGGCGCGATATTGATGTGGTGCTGATGCGGCAGGACCCGCCGTTCCACATGGGCTACATCACCGCCACGCACCTCTTGGAACGCATCGCGGCAGAGACGCTGGTGGTCAATGATCCGGCCAATGTCCGCAATTCCCCGGAAAAGGTGATGGTCCTGAACTATCGCCGCTTCATGCCGCCGACACTGGTGACCCGCAGTGTCGACGAAGTGCGCCGCTTCATGGCCAAGCACGGCGCCATCGTCGTCAAGCCGATCCACGGCAATGGCGGCAAGGCGATCTTCCGCGTCCCCGAAAATGGCGAAAACCTGACCGCGCTGTTCGAAGTGTTCAACCAGACCTGGCCTGAACCCCACATGGTCCAGCCCTTCCTCCCCGAGGTCGCCCAGGGGGACAAACGCATTGTGCTGATCGATGGCGAGGTGGCAGGCGCCATCAACCGGGTGCCGGGGGAGGGCGAGTTCCGCTCCAACCTCGCCATGGGCGGCAGCGCCCAGCCTACCGCGCTTACCCCCCGCGAGGAGGAAATCTGCGCCGCGCTTGGCCCGGACCTCAAACGCCTTGGCCTCACCTTCGTCGGCATCGACGTGATCGGGGGACAGTGGCTAACCGAAATCAATGTCACATCGCCCACCGGCATCGTGGCGATTGACCGGTTCAACAACACTGATACGGCAGGGATGATCTGGGACGCGATCGAACGGCGGCTGGCGACACGCCGCGCCTGACCTCTCCCGAAACGGATAAACAGAGCAATGACGGACTATCTTATCGGGCTGGTCGAGACCTGGGGCTATCTCGGGGTGGCGCTGGCGATGTTCCTCGAAAACGTGTTTCCGCCGATCCCGTCGGAGGTGATCATGGGCCTCACCGGCATGGCGGTCGCCGATGGCAAGCTCGATTTTACAGGAGCGGTGGCGGCGGGCACGGCGGGCGCGGTGCTGGGCAACTGGGTGTGGTACTGGATCGGGCGGGTGGTGGGCTATGCCCGCTTCAAGCCGCTGATCGACCGCTTTGGCCGCTGGTTGACGCTTGACTGGGCCGAGGTCGAAAAGATCGTCGGCATCTTCAAACGCTTCGATAATGCCATCGTGTTCTGGGCACGGTTCCTACCGCAGGTGCGCACGATGATCTCGCTTCCCGCGGGGATGCTGTTGATGTCGCAGGCCCGGTTCCTGCTGTGGACGCTGCTGGGCACCGGGGTCTGGAATGCGGTGCTGATCGGCGCGGGCTACATCCTGCGCAACGAATTCAGCCAGTTCGATGACTATTATGGCTGGGTCGCGGTGGTGATGATTGCCGGGGTGGTGGCGCTTTACCTTTATCGGGTGGTCACCTGGAAGCCCGCCGCAACGCGTGACGATCAGGCATAGAAGACGCCGGCGGCCCTAACCTCTGGGATGGGG
>JAGKSZ010000140.1 GCA_018991295.1 Porphyrobacter sp.
ATCGCCGCCGCGCTCGATGCGCTCGATCTTGGCCCCCTGCGCCATCGCCCGGTGAGCCAGCTTTCGGGCGGCGAGCGGGCGCGGGTGCTGCTGGCACGGGTGCTGGCAGGGTGCCCGCGCTGGATCCTTGCAGACGAACCGCTCGCCGCGCTGGACCTTGCCCATCAGCTCAGCCTGATTGCGCATCTCAAGACCTGCGCCAGCCAGCAAGGGCAGGGCGTGGTGGTGGTGCTCCATGATCTGGGCATTGCGATGAACCACGCCGATCACGTGCTGGTACTCAACGAAGGCCGATTGGTTGCCGAAGGGCCGCCTGCCGAGGCGCTAGGCCCAGAGGTGATTGCACAGGTCTGGGGCGTCAGTGCGCAGTGGCTGGGCGAGGCGGGACGGATGGCACTGGTCAGCCAGACGCGTGCAGATACCTGATCCGCCGGAAATCTGGGGCGGGAGGGGCCATGCACCCCGACCCGCCATACCCTGACCCTGCATCGGCCTCCCCACCAAACCAGCCAGGTTGCGACCCTCGAAGGGACCCGGCCAGCCGCGCTGGAGAGGACTTCCGGGTGGCAGGCAGAGCGCAGATTGACGACTTCAGATTTTCTGTAGGGTGGGGGTTTTTGCCCTATCTTCTTGTTTGGAAATTAAAAAAAGTTGCAGGCCCGAGCCAGATCGCGCGGGGTACGGGATGTCATGAGGGCGGGGGCTTGGCCGCTTCAATCGCCTTCTTCAGCTCCGCAATCTGCTTGAGCAATTCAAGTGTTGCGATCTCGGCCTTCAAGGTCTCGATCTCTGAGGGGGTGACCTTCTTTGCTGCGTCGATTTCAGCCTGTACCTTGATCATGTCGCGCTGGCGCTGGAGCGCTTCGAGTTGGTTCTTGGCCACCAGAGTTTCGGCTTCTGCCTTAGCCTTTTCCGCGGCGCGCCGATCGGCCTGCAACGCCAACAGGGTTTGTGCACCACCATCAAGCGCATTGAGCAATTCCACCGTGCCGGAGCGCGGCTTGGTGTATTCGATCATGGTCGGCATCCCGTTCTTGTCGAAGGTGGCCGCAAGCGTGTTGCTCTCCGCCACGCCATTGCGCAGGGGCAACGTGCGCGGGACGCCGAATTGCGCGACCATCAAGGAACGCTCCAGAACGGGCTTGGGGTCGCCGTTACGTGTTAGCTTGAGCACCCCTTCGACCGGCTGGCGAATAACAAGGCCATATCGCCTTTGTTTCCTGTCCTGCCCGGGGACAACCCGGGTGGGAGGTGCGCAGGCGTGTGTTGTTATTCCTTCGCACCCTTTGCCACCTGTGCGCGTGGCGAGGTCCGCCGTCAGCGTAAATTGTGTCGTCATGTCGGCGATATTGAAGCAGCGCGCATCGCTTTTGCATTCATCCGATGCAATGCGCTGCCGCAGGGCGATGATGTTCTGTGGTTCAGGCACGAGAGGCTGACTGTAAATGTAAGCTGTACCATTCCGCCCGGGGAGCAGGGTCTTGGCTTCCACTGAAAGATAGCGGTTGACCCTGTCCAAGGCTGACTTGGACTTATCGAGCCGAGCCTGTACGTCAAAGGCCTCGCGTTGAAGCTCCTCAAGCAGATCCGGTGCATTCGGCTTACCTGCAAGGCTTTGCGCGGAGAGTACGGCCAGTTTTGCGCTCAGCGCAGCCGCTTCAGCCTCAATGCCCCTAATGGCGGTGACCAGAGTCTTTTTCTCAGCGAGAAAGGCCAGCGTGTCACGATTGCAGGCAGACAAGACCTCGGTTTTGGCGGTTTTCGCCTTCTTGTGATCTGGCGCAACCAGTGCAGCATTCGCTGTTGGCACGCCCAGCGCGATGCGGGCGACGTTGCCCGCCAGCAAAAACGCGCTCTTCAACGCTTCGCCTTCGCGGCCATCGACCTTCGCGTTAACCGCCTTAAGGATCAGCGTGCCTTCATGGTATTCAACCTTGATGGAGCCGGTTTTGGTGCCATTGGTCAGTTCCTCATAATCGATAGAGTAGAACTCTCCACCGATGGTTTCCGGCGTGAAGGCAGGGGTCGGCGCGAACAGGGCGTCGACCTGCTTTGCAAGAGCTTCGTCAAGGCTTGCAGGGATGCCTGCACTGGATTTCGTGAACATCACCGAGCCGTCCGCCAGCTTGCGCGGCGGTTCACCGTCCTCGTTCGTGATCGACTGCACTTTGCCCGAGGAGTCCGTCACCACAGTCAGTGACGGGCAGTTTGTCAGCGTCCAGACGACATTGATGGTTACTTGTGTTCGCGGCAGTTGATAAGGCAGACCGACAGGTGGTGATGTGGTCCCGTCCTCGACCGCTTGGAGGTTCGTCACACATCCCGATAAGACCAGTGCAAACACCGGCAGAGCCCATATCCTCAGCCTCATAATTTCCCCCCTTGAATGTCCTCAAGGTACCCCGACTTGAGGACGACACAACTTCAGTTTTCCTTCAGGACGGTCAGACCCGACTTTTGCCCCGAAACCAATTGGCGGGCGTCTCGTTCAGCTGTGCACAGGCCGCAGGCTTGCCCACCCTTGACCCACGCGAACATTTCCGGAACACGTCACGCCCATGAGCCTCACCACCATTTCCGTTCGCGGTGCGCGCGAGCATAATCTCAAGGGTATCGACATTGATCTGCCGCGCGATGCGCTGATCGTGGTTACGGGCCTTTCGGGCAGCGGCAAATCCAGCCTCGCCTTCGACACCATCTATGCCGAGGGGCAGCGGCGCTATGTCGAGAGCTTGTCGGCCTATGCGCGCCAGTTCCTCGAAATGATGCAGAAGCCCGATGTCGAGCATATCGACGGGCTCTCGCCAGCAATCAGCATCGAGCAGAAGACCACCAGCCGCAACCCGCGCTCCACAGTCGCCACCGTGACTGAAATCTACGATTACATGCGCCTGTTGTGGGCGCGGGTTGGCACGCCCTACTCGCCTGCCACCGGCGAGCCGATCAGTGCGCAGACCGTCAGCCAGATGGTCGACCGGGTGATGGCTCTTCCCGAGGGTACGCGGCTCTATCTGCTCGCCCCCGTGGTGCGCGGGCGCAAGGGCGAATACCGCAAGGAAATCGCCGAATGGCAGCGGCAGGGCTTTACCCGCGTGCGGATTGACGGGGAGATCTACCCGATCGAAGAAGCCCCCGCGCTCGACAAGAAGTTCAAGCATGACATCGAAGTGGTGGTCGATCGCATCGCGGTGAAAGACGGGCTGCAAACGCGGCTTGCCGAAAGCTTCGAGCAGGCGCTGAAGCTGGCCGAAGGGCTGGCCTATGTCGATCTCGCCGATGGCGTGGTGCCGGGGCGCGAGAATGAGGAGCAGGGCGGCGCGATGAAGGGCGCAGGCCTGCCGCCCAATCGCATCGTCTTCAGTGAAAAGTTCGCCTGCCCGGTAAGCGGATTTACAATCGAGGAAATCGAGCCGCGCCTGTTCTCCTTCAACGCCCCCCAAGGCGCGTGTCCCGCGTGCGACGGGATCGGGGAGAAGCTGCTGTTCGATCCGCAGCTGGTGGTCCCCAACGAGGCCCTGACCCTGAAGCAGGGCGCGGTGGTGCCCTGGGCCAAGTCCAACCCGCCTTCGCCCTATTACATGCAGGTGCTCGCCAGCCTCGCCAAGGCCTATGGCTTTGACCTGACGACCCCGTGGAAGGACCTTGCGCCGGAGCAGAAGCTCATCATCCTTCACGGCACGGGCGGGCTGCCGGTGCCGCTGACCTTCAAGGATGGCCGGCGCGAATACACCGTCCACAAGCCGTTCGAGGGCGTGATCGGCAACCTCAACCGCCGCATGATGCAGACCGACAGCGCGTGGATGCGCGAGGAGCTGGAAAAGTATCAGACCGCGCAGCCCTGCGAGACCTGCGGCGGCAAGCGATTGAACGAGAAGGCGCTGAGCGTGAAGATCGCCGGCACCGATATCGCCGCGCCTGTCCAGATGAGCGTCGCCGATGCCAAGGCGTGGTTCCTGCAGCTCGACGCGCAGCTCACCCCGCAGCAGAGCCAGATCGCCAAGGCCATCCTCAAGGAAATCAACGAGCGGCTGGGCTTCCTCGACAATGTCGGGCTCGATTACCTCAACCTCGACCGCACCAGCGGCACCCTTTCCGGGGGCGAGAGCCAGCGCATCCGCCTCGCCTCGCAGATCGGCTCCGGCCTGTCGGGCGTGCTCTATGTCCTCGATGAACCCAGCATCGGCCTCCACCAGCGCGATAATGACCGCCTGCTCGAAACGCTGAAGCGCCTGCGCGATCTCGGCAACACCGTGATCGTGGTGGAGCATGATGAAGACGCCATCCGCGCCGCTGACCATATCGTCGATCTTGGCCCCGGCGCGGGCGTGCATGGCGGCGAAGTGGTGGCGCAGGGCACCCTCAAGCAGATCCTCAAGGCCAAGGGCAGCCTTACCGCCGATTACCTCACCGGCCGCCGCAAGATCGACGTGCCCGCCAAGCGCCGCAAGGGCAACGGGCACTTCATCGAGGTCAAGAACGCCCGCGCCAACAACCTGAAGGGTGTCAACGCCAGGATCCCATTGGGCACCTTCACCTGCATCACCGGCGTCAGCGGCTCGGGCAAGTCCTCGCTCACCATCGACACGCTGCAGGCGGGCGCATCGCGGGTGCTCAACGGCGCACGGGTGATCGCGGGCGCGCATGACGAGATCACGGGCTTGCACCACTGCGACAAGGTGATCGAGATCGACCAGTCCCCCATCGGCCGCACCCCGCGCTCCAACCCCGCCACCTACACCGGCGCCTTCACCCAGATCCGCGACTGGTTCGCCGGCCTCCCGGAATCGCAGGCACGCGGGTACAAGCCCGGCCGCTTCTCCTTCAACGTCAAGG